>CALMZW010000227.1 GCA_937870605.1 uncultured Synergistaceae bacterium | reverse complement strand
CCATGAAATCCAGCGTCTCGAGCGCATGCCGGACGAGAAAGCGCGCCGCGTCCTTCTCCGACAGCGCCACGGCGTCCTCGAGATCCAGGATGACGCCGTCCGCTCCGAGAACCATGCAGTGCTGCACCATGGACGGGGAGTTTCCCGGAACGTACAGAAGGGACCGCAGCGGCTTCGACGATTTCACGCACATTCCCCCTTACGGATGAATTTCGGTGATCTTCCGACGCTTCCGCAGGGAATAGACGATCGAGAAACAGGCCAACACCAGAAGCGTGAGCGAAATCGGTTTTTCCAGGAAGAACAGAAGATTGCTGTTGGCGATGACCATAGCGTTCCGGAAAGCCTGTTCCGTCATTCCGCCCAAAATGAGGGCAAGCACCAGCGGCGGCAGTGGGATGTCGAGCTTCATCAACAGATAGCCCCCGAGTGCGAACAGCGAAACCAGGATGAAATCGAAGGAGCTGTAGTTCAGAAAATACGTTCCCATATAGCCCATGCCCAGGATCAGCGGGAGCATGATGCGCTGGGGGATCCGGAGCAGCTGCACCAGAGGGATGGCAAGCGGGAGGTTGATGATGAGAAGGATGATGTTACCGGCGATCATCGACGCGATGACGCCCCAGGCGATTTCCGGGTGCTGCTGGAAGAGGATCGGGCCCGGGCGGACGCCGAGCATCATGAGCGCGCCGAGCATGACGGCCGTGGTCCCCGAACCGGGAATGCCGAGCGTGAGCAGCGGCACCATCGCGCCGCAGGAACAGGCGTTGTTCGCGGCCTCCGGCGCGGCGAGCCCTTCGATGGCGCCCTTGCCGAACTTCTCGGGGTGTTTGCTGAGCGACTTCTCCATCGCATAGGACATGAACGTGGCGATCGTGCCGCCCATTCCCGGCAGGACGCCGACGACGAAGCCGAGCGGCGAACTCCGGAGCATGGGCATGAGACACTTCTTGAAGTCCGCCCAGCTCACCCAGACCTTTCCTATGGTCTTGGCGTCCACCTTGTATTCGGTGTTGATGTCCCTGTAGTTCTTGAAGACCTCCGCAACCGCGTAGAGTCCGATCATGACCACGAGAAAATCGATCCCGTCCTGCAGGTCCTCGATGCCGAACGTGTAGCGGATCACGCCCGACTGGCCGTCGATGCCGATCGTCGCCAGCATGAAGCCGATGCCCATCGAGATGAAGCCCTTGAGCAGGCTTCCTTCCGAGAGCGTGACCGTCGCCGTGAGCGCGAAGATCATCAGCGAGAACATCTCCGCCGGGCCGAACTTGAGCGCGACGGACGCGACGGGCTGCGTCAGGAAGACGAGAAAAACCATTCCGATCGTTCCGCCGATGAACGACGCGATAGCGGAGATCGCAAGCGCCGGCCCCGCCTGCCCGTTCTTCGTCATCGGATAGCCGTCGAAGCACGAGACGATCGCCGACGAGTCGCCCGGCGTATTGATCATGATCGAGGCGCGCGACCCGCCGAACATCGCGCCGTAGTACACGGCGCACATCGTGATGAGCGCCGTTGCGGGGTTCATGCCGTAGGTGATCGGGATCAGGATGGCCACGCCTGTGGCGGGGCCGAGCCCCGGCAACATGCCGATCACGGTGCCGAGAAGCCCGCCGATGAAGACCCAGAGGATATTGATCGGCAACATCGCCGTCTGGAGACCTATGGTCAGATTCTGAAAGATCGCGTCCATAAAAACGAATCCCTCCTCTATCCGGAAGCGCGGGGCGTCTGTCCTAGAAGGGCAGAAAACCCAGCAATCCCCGGGGCAGACTCAGCTTCAAAAGCACCGCGAAGGCGCCGAAACTCACGATTGAAAAGGAGACCGCGATGATCGCGTTTTCCAGATGACGCCGGACGTTGATGAACGACGCCGCGAAAAACATGAAGATTATGGTCGCGATGACGTACCCCAGCCAGTCGAGAACCAGACCGTAGACGATGCCGCAGATCATGGTCAGAGCAATCCTGACCCAGGTGTCTCTCTCTTCGATAAACCGGAAGGAGAAGAGATCCTTCTTCGCCTCCGGGCTTTGTTGTTGCGATCGACGTTCCGACAATGCCAGCGCCCCGCCGGACAGCATGACGATCACGCCGATGATGATCGGGAAGAGCTTCGGCCCGATTTCGTCCCCGGCCGTGACTTCCGGGAGCCGGAACGACGCGATGAGATACGCCGCCCCGAGAACAAGGGCGAAAAACCCGGCAGCCGCATTCTTGGTCATGAGAACCCTCCTTCGATCTTCCCTCCCCGGAAAGCGGCGGGAAGCGGTCACGTGTTTCGGTTGCGCGCATCCGCACAACCACGAAGAGAAGAAAAAGCGGCGGGAAGCGTTCTCCGTGAAGAGACGCCCCTCGCCGCTCCCGTTTCTATTTCACGAGGCCGACCGCCTTGAAGAGTTCCTTCGAACTCTCGTTCGTTTTGGCCAGGAACGCTTCGTCATCTGCGGCGTTGAGGTAGTACGGATCCCAGCCGAGCTTCGCGAGCGATTCCTTCCACGTTTTGCTCGCAACCATCTTCGCGATCGCATCGTTCCAGAACGCCTTCATGTCGTCCGTGATGCCGGGCGCCGCGATCAGACCCCGCCAGTGCGGGAATATGTGGTCGATCCCCTGTTCTTTCCAGGTGGCGACATCGGGAAGCAGCGGATGTCGTTCGGGCGAGCTGATGCCGATGAGCCGGATCTTTCCGGCCTTGTGCTGCTCCAGCGTTTCCGCCATGCTGATCGTGATCGCCTTGATATGGCCTCCCATTACGGCGGGAATCTGTTCGGCTGCGGTGTTCGGGTAGACGACGAACTTGATCTTTGTCGGATCCACGCCATAGGCCTTCGCGAGCATCAGGAACTGGACATGATCGTTATTTCCCAGCGCGGGGCCCACGCCTATCGGCATCGTCGACGGATCCTTCTTCAGCGCCTCGAAGAATTCCTTGCCCGTCTTCCAGGGAGCATCGCCGGCGACTGCGACGACTTCCCATTCGGTCTGAAGGTTCGCAACGTTCGTAAAGTCCTTGAATGTCAGATCGCTCTTTCCGAGAAGGTTGTTCTGCAGGATGAGCGCGGAGGTCACCGCAAGGAACTCGCCCTGTCCCCTCTTGCTCTTGAGGTACGTCCATCCGGTCGCACCGCCGCCGCCGGGCTTGTTCGTGACGAGCACGGGCACGCTCAGGATTTTTTCTTCGGTCAGGACTTTCTGCATCGTCCGGGCCAGAAGATCCCATCCGCCGCCGGGTCCCGCCGGAGCCACGATCTCCACGGGCCTCACCGGAGCCCAAGCCGCCTGTGCGAGCGACGCGCCGCACAGAACCACCATCAGAAGAACGCCGATTCCAAGAGCCTTTCTCATTCCTGCACCCCTCCCTTTCGTATAGACACCCTCTCCGGGTGTCGGATCGCCTTAACGAATCGCAACGCCCTCGTCGAGCCGCTGCGGAAGCAGTTCGACGTCCGAAAACTCCCGGCGGAACCGGCCGCACACGGCGTTCCACGCCCGAAGCGCGGGATCGAAGCGGTTATGACACGCCACGCGCGCCGGGCGAAGGGCTTCGACGATCCGGAGCAGACGCGCGACGGCGTCCTCCATCCCGGCGGCCATCCCCGCTCCCCAGAGCGGAAGACAGGCGAGGTCCACGCGCGCCCCCGTCCTCCGGATGTCATCGAACACGGGATCGGGCAGACCGTCGCCGACATGCACGACGGTCTTTCCATACAGCGTGAAGCGGTACAGCCCGTTCGGCTCCGACGGAACCGCAGCGTCTTCCGGCCGGAGATCCGGCGATTCCGGATGCGGGCAGACGCGGAATTCCGCGGAAAAACCTTCGCCCGAAAGCGACCATCCGTTCTCCACCCCGCGTACATCGGCGTTCGCATCTCGCGTTTTCCGTATGTGCTCCGCAAGCGGACGGGGCGCAAAAAGCGGAACGCCGCAAGCGGCGGCGATGTCGGCCGAGTCGCCGCGTCCCCAGTGCCCCGGGTGACCGTGCGTGACGAAGACATGGGTCAGCCGCCCGGGCCGGAATTCGTCCATCCGGAGCGAACACCCGGGGTTCCCCCGGATCCACGGGTCAACGGCCAGATGCACATCCCCCGCCGCGATCTCGAAAAACGCGTTTCCCCTCCACGTCGCTGTGAACATCAGACGTAGTCCTGTCCGGGTTCCATGTCGATGGCCTCGAAAAACGACCGGAACGACGCGTCGAGGTGCTCCTGCCAGAGGGCGCACGCGGCGTCCTCGTTCCCCGATTCGAGAAGTCCGAGAAGCCGTTCGCGCGTTTCGAAGCTCTTCCAGAGGCGCGCCGAAATGATCACGCGCACCACGCTGAACTGCTGCAGGTAATCCCGGTGCGTCCATATCAGGGCGATCAGTCGCGGGATCCGGCACGCGTCGATGAGAATCCGGTTGAACCGGGCCGCGAGCGGGATCAGCGCCTCCGCGAGCGCATCCGCGGGAAGGCGCGTCCGGATATCTGCGGCCTCCCGGACCACGTCGCGCAACGCCCCGAGTTCGTCCGCGGAGATCTTCCGCGCGGCGTACCGGACCGCCAGACCTTCGATCGCCTTCCGGATCGCGAAGATGTGCGCGATCTCCTCGCGTGTGATCCCGGTCACGACGGTTCCCTTGCCGGGCTTGCGTTCGATGAGCCCCTCGGCCTCGAGCTTCCGGAGCGCTTCGCGCACGGGCATGCGGCTCACGCCGAAGCGCTCGGCCAGGTCGGAATCCGTGATCTGCGTCCCCGACGGCAGCTCTCCCTTGATGATCGCCTTGCGGAGATAGTCGTAGATCACCTCCCGGTAGGATTTCATGACGGGTATGTCTTCGGCAAAGGGCGTGATGGGCGTCGCACCTCCCAAAAAATCTGCAACTGGATCTTGGATCCATGATCCAAAAAGGCCTTCCTGCGATATACTAATCCTTGCCATACTATTCTGTAAAGAGAGAGAAGGGACATCCGTGGGAGAAAATTGCGCACAGAAGCTGATCCGCTCGCACTGCGCGCCGGGGACGCCCTGCGAACCGGGCGCGGAGATAGCGTTGCGCGTCGATCAGACGCTGACCCAGGACGCGACCGGGACCATGGCCTTCCTGGAGTTCGAGGCGATGGGCGTTCCGAGGGTCCGGACGGAGCGCTCCGTGAGCTACGTGGATCACAACACGCTCCAGACGGGATACGAGAACGCGGACGACCACGCCTTTCTCGCGACGACGGCCGCGAAGTTCGGCGCGTATCTCTCGCGTGCCGGGAACGGCATCTGCCACTTCGTGCATCTGGAGCGTTTTGCGATTCCCGGAAAGACGCTCCTCGGCTCCGACAGCCACACGCCGACGTGCGGCGGGCTCGGAATGCTCGCGATCGGCGCGGGCGGACTCGACGTCGCGATGGCCATGGGCGGACATCCGTTCGTCGTCCGAATGCCCCGGATCGTCCGGGTGCTGCTGACCGGATCGCTCCCGCCCTGGTGCTCCGCGAAAGACATCGTTCTCGAACTCCTGCGCCGGCTCTCGACGAGCGGCGGCGTCGGAAAGATCTTCGAATACGCGGGCCCCGGCGTCGCGACGCTCTCGGTCTACGAGCGCGGAACCATCACGAACATGGGGGCCGAACTCGGCGCGACGTCGTCCGTCTTTCCGAGCGACGAGCAGACCCGTGCGTTCCTGAAGATGCACCGCAGGGAGCGCGACTTCGTTCCGCTGGAAGCCGACCCGGACGCGACCTACGACGAAACCGTCGACATCGATCTTGCCGCGCTGGAGCCGCTCGTCGCGCTGCCCCACAGCCCGGACTCCGTCGTTCCGGTCCGGGAGGTCGCGGGGACACCGCTCGACCAGGTCTTCATCGGCAGCTGCACGAACGGATCGTACCTCGACATGGCGCGCGTCGCCGCGATCCTCAGGGGCCATGTCGTCCCGCCGAACATCTCGCTCTGCATCGCTCCGGGGTCGCGCTCGACGGTCGTTCAGCTCTCGCGCGGCGGCGAACTCGCCGATCTCGCGGAATCGGGCGCACGGATCCTCGAAAGCGCCTGCGGCCCGTGCGTCGGCATCGGTCAGGCCCCGCGGTCGGGGGGCGCGAGCCTGCGGACGTCGAACCGGAACTTCGAGGGGCGCACGGGCACGAAAGACGCGCGCGTCTACCTCGCGAGCGCCGAAACCGCCGCGGCGTCGGCCCTTCGGGGCTGCATCACCGACCCGCGGACGCTCGGGGCGTATCCGAAACCCGCGTGGCCCGACACGCTCCCGTCGGACGACCGGATGATCGTTCCGCCGCCCGAAGACGGCGGCTCCGTGGAGATATCGAGGGGGCCGAACATCGCGCCGCTGCCGGTCTTCCCCCCCCTTGACGACGACATCGCGGCGGACGTCCTTCTCGTGCTCGGCGACGACATCACGACCGACCACATCATGCCGGCGGGGGCGAAGATCCTGCCGCTCCGGTCGAACATCCCGGAGATCTCGAAACACTGTTTCGAACTCGTCGACCCGACCTTCCCGGCGCGGGCGCGCGAATCGGGCGCGGGAGTCATCGTCGCCGGAGGCAACTACGGCCAGGGGTCGAGCCGCGAGCACGCGGCGCTCGCGCCGCGCTATCTCGGCGTCCGGGCCGTCATCGCGAAATCCTTCGCGCGAATCCACCGGCAGAACCTGATCAACTTCGGCATCCTGCCGCTTCAGTTCGAAGACGCGTCGCACTACGCGATCTTCGCCCCGAAGGGCGCGAGCCGTGTCGTCCTGCGCGGCGTCCGGGAAGCGCTCGAACGCGGCGTCGCCCAAGCCGAAGCGGACGGCCGAAGCCTGCGCCTGCTCTGCCCGCTCTCCGAACGGGAACGCGGCATTCTCCTCGCGGGCGGGCTGCTGAACCTCGCGGCGTCGTCGAAGCGCTGAGGCCGGGAAAGCACGGCAGGAGGCGACAGCGATGTTCGCTGCGTTCACGGAACGATGGATCCGCGACGCCGGACCGGAGGGTCGGGATCGGCGCGAGCTTCTTGCGCGCCTCGGCCTCTCCGTTCCGGCGACGGACGACGGCGATCGGATCCTGGGGGTCTTCGACGGCTCGGAGCGGCTCGTCGGAACGGGATCCCTGGTCGGCGCGACGATCCGGGGCCTCGGCGCGCTCCCCGAATGCCGCGACGAAGGCATCGCCGCGCGGATCGTCTCCGCGCTCGTGACAGAAGCGCTTCGGCAGGGAAAGACGGAGCTGTACGTGTTCACGAAGCCGGAGACGGCTCCGGTCTTTCAGGCGCTCTCGTTCGACCTCGTCGCCCGGACCGACGACGCCGCGCTCCTGGAGTGGTCCGTCGCGGGGAGGGAACGCGGCGGCCTCGCCCCGTTTCTGTCCGCGCTGTCGGATGCGGCGGCCGGACGGCCGGACGGCGCGGGGGCTGCGGTCGTCAACGCGAACCCGTTCACGCTCGGCCACAGGTATCTGCTCGAAACGGCCGCCGCGCGCGCGCCGCATCTCTACGTCCTCGTCGTCGAGGAGGACCGCTCGGTTTTCCCGTTCGACCTGCGCTTTGCGCTCGTTCGGGACGGGACGGCGGACCTCGGGAACGTGTCCGTCCTTCGCGGGGGACCGTACGTCATCTCGTCGCGGACCTTTCCGTCGTACTTCACGCGCGACGACGCCGTGGCGCAGGTCCACGCGACGCTCGACGCGACGCTCTTCGCCGAGCGGATCGCCCCCGCGCTTCGCGTCACGGAGCGCTTCGTCGGAACCGAGCCCTACTGCCCCGTCACGAGGACGTACAACGAAGCCCTGAAGCGCGTCTTGCCGCCCAGAGGCGTCCGGGTCACGGAGATCCCGAGGGTCGAACGCGACGGCGAGGCCGTGTCGGCGTCGCGCGTGCGGCGGCTCATCCGGGAGGGGCGGCTTGCGGAAACGCGGGCGCTGCTCCCCGCGACGACCTACGACGCGCTCGTCGCGATCGAACGAAAGAAAGAGAGCGACCCGGAAAGCGCGGCGCTCTGGAAACGGATCGCGCTCGGGACCGGGCGACACTGACGCCCGCTTCCCGGGAACACCCATTCGCCAGGAAAAGGAGTTGGATTCCAGTGATGATCGACAGAACGGCAAGCGCGGGATCGCTCGAATCGAGCGACGCGATGGTGACGGTCGGGCCGCATCCCGACGGGATCGAGATCTCCGTCACGAGCCCGGTCGAACGACAGTTCGGCGACCGCATGCGCGCGACCGCCCGCGAGATACTGAATACGAAGGGCGTCACGAACGCGACCGTCCGGATCGACGACCGCGGCGCGCTCGACTGCACGCTCCGCGCGCGCATCGAAACGGCCGTCGGGAGGGGAATCGCTCCCCGGTAAAACGCTCCCCGTACCGCACGGTCAGCGCGAAAACAGCATCGTCGCGTAGCTCGTACAGGGTTCTTCCGGCCTGCCCCGGATGACGCCCGAGTTCGTGTGATCGAAGACGACGCCGCGCTCGCCCCCGAGGTCGCGCACGAGCGCGAGGAAGAGCGCCGCGCCGCGGGGGGTGTCGATGTCGAGGCCGCGAAGGGATTTTATGTCCATTCCGGCGAGGACCGGCAGCGTCCGGGCGTCTTCGCGCGCAGCACCCGCCGGGAGTTTGTGATGCGACAGGTCCATGCTCAGGATCACGAGCCCCCCGTCGCGGAGGAACGGCAGGAGGATCTTCCGGAGGACGAGCAGTTGTATGTCCGACGCGGACGTCCGAAGGGCGACAGGGATCACCGTCGCGCCGGGAAACGCCTCCCGGATGAGCGGAAGGTGCGTCGTCACGCCGTGTTCGCGGACGAAGATCCGGTCGTCGCGGGACGCCGCGTCGGAACGAACGATCGCGCCGACTGCGGCCGCGTCCGCCGGGAGCGTCCCGGACGAAGTCTCCCAGTCCGCGCCGCAGACCGTGACGGACCCCCGCCCCGCCCTGTAGTGGTCCGGAGCGATGAGCACAACGCGCTTCGGCGAGAGCCCCGAAGCCTTCAGCGTCGCGTAGAACCGCAGGATCATCGCCCCGGCGACGTCGTGGTGTGGGACGATGCCGCCGATGATCCCGGCTGCGACCGGAAGGGCGCCGGATGAAGGCGGCCGGGAGACGGCGAGCCGGATTCCTGCGGGCAACGGCGGACACACAAGCGCGTGCGCGCCGCCGGGGAAGGACAGCCCCCCCAGCAGCGCGCACGCGACGACCGTTCGTACGAGCGTAGCGAGCGAAGCGAGCACTCAGTTCTCCGGTTTTCTCGTCCAGGCCGGCCGCAGCGCGTCGAGCGCCTTCTGGTCCTTGCCGTAGACCAGCTTCTTCCAGGCCGCGTCGTCCATTCGCCCGGAGGCGAGCGGACGCGCGAACGAATAGAACGAGAAGACCGCCCCCCGCGTCACGCGCGGACCGCCCCACGGATCGTCGACGAAGACGTTGATATGGCGCGGCGTCCCGGTCGCGACATGGAGCGCGCGGCCCGCGAAGTAGTCGGTCGCGACGTCGGCGACGAGCGCCATCCGGAGCCGGTCGCGGACATCCTCGGCGACCGGCGGATAGAGCTGTTGCATGTCTTCGGGCAACAGGAGCTCGCGCGTCAGCTCGCACGGGAACTCCCGGATGAAGCGGTAGTCGTCGGCCGTGATCTCGCCTCCGGCCGTCTCCTTCCCCGCGATCGCGGCGAGCCGCTTCATGAGGTCGGCGAACGTCGCGAGTTTTCCTGCGTATTCCTCGTCCGTGATCCCCGCGTTCGAGAGGAATTTCGCCACGCCCGACGCGCAGGACGCGAGCGCGCCGAAGAGCTTCGGCTGCGGCTCGACATATCCGCGCGGCTCCGGGAACAGGAAGTCGGGAGCGTACCAGACGTCCCCGCCGTCGCCCATCTCCGCGCCGGACTGCTCGCCGTAGAGGATCGTGTCGTGCTTGAGTTCCGCCCAGGCCGCCGAGGCCGCGACGAGCTTCCGGTACTCCCAGTTCGGCGACTTCGCGAAGAACTGCCCGCTCCCCGTCGGCTCGAAGTACTCCGAGAAGATCCGCAGCAGCCGGGAATAGACGTTCGCCGAGAGCGGATTCCGCGGGAACGCCCCCCACGCCTCCCGGAGCTTCTTCAGGTTCTCGCCGTATTTCGCGAACCCCTCGAACGCCCTCGCTTCGAGCCGCGCCGCGGGCGATCCGAGGACCGCCATGACGTCGAGCGGATCGGGGAGGTTCCGCGGCTTCTCGTCCGTTCCCGTTTGCGGCGACGTCAGCATATTGAACGCCATCGCGTCGAACGTGAACCGCCGTCCGATGAACCGGAAGCCGATCGCGTCCTCTTCCCGCTCCTTCTGCGACGCGCCCGTCCTCGGGGCCGGAACGCCGATGATGAGCGGCGGCCTGCTCGCGTCGAGAAGCGCGCGGTTGAGGGCGCGCATCCTCTCGGCGTCGCCGGGGGCGTCCGGCGCGAAGCCCTTCTTCACGACGGGGCCGTAGTCGTACCACGAGTTGTCGTTGGACGCGCCGACAAGCTCCGTGAACGGATCGAAGACCCTCTTCCACGCCGCGAGCGTCGCCGGATCGTCGAGCAGCGCGCAGAGCACCGCGATCACGCCCGTGTTCCGGAGCGCCGCCGCCTCGTCCTGCGCTTTCAGGCCGAACGTGACGCCGCCGAGAAAGCTCATCGCCCGGAAGTATCGCCCGAGTTCCGGCGTGAGCGCATAGTGTCCTCTGGGACGGTAGAGCGTGTAGTCCTCATCGCGGCCCGAGAGCGTCGAACGCTTCTTCTCTTTCGCGGCGAGGATCCGGTCGACCTCGGTCCTCCCCCTCGGCGAGAGCGCGCCCTTGCCCGTCAGAAGCGCCGCGGCGACGTCGAGGTAGTCGGACGCTGCGGACGCGACGACCTTCCCCGCGTCGTTCGCCGCAAGCGCCGGCGTCATGTTCGCGAGGCCCTTCTTCATGAGCCCGAGAAGCGTCGCGAGCGACGGCGCGAAGTGTCGTTCCTCGACCTTCTGGAGCATCCGGTCGAAGAGGAGGTGGAACGTGTGCAGCCCGAGATCGGCCGTGATGAAGAGCGGCGTTGTGTGGTCGCGAACGCGCGGGTACGACTCGACCAGGTCGTCGACTTCGAGCGTCTCGAGGATCACGGGCTTCGGATCGACGTAGAAGCCGTGGGCGACGAGCTTCGCCCGCTCCGCCTTTCCGATGTCGACACGCCGCTTCATCCCCGCGTCCTGCTCCGTCATGATCTGCGACGGAATCCGGGACTCGTCGACTTTCGAGAGGTCCGGAACGTACGATGCCCCGAGACGCGTCAGGTCCGAGGCCAAGGCCCACGCATACCGCGTCTGGACGTCCGCGGGCTCGGGGTTCTCCTCCGAGGCGCCGACGCTCGTGAATCGCAGCAGGATCCAGTCCTTCCCTGCCGCGGACGCTTTTCCGATTCCGGTGACGGCCACGCCGCGCGGCAGGAAGAACGCGCTGTACTTCGCAGCCGGGTGCTTCCCGGGAAGCAGGAAGAGTTCGAGCTTCTCCGTCCTGACAGAGTAGGTCCCGGGGTCGGAGGAATCGTACGCCGGGAAGGGAGCGATCGCATTCTTCTCGATGTATCCGAGCATCGTTCCCTCGTATTTCAGCGCCACCCATTTCGCCGCGTGCTTCCCCGTCACGGGGGCGACGGTCACGCGGCTCCCGTAGTAGACGCACGCCTCGATGTCGTCGCGCATTTCGACGCCCCGTCCGTTCTCGACCGTTGTGTACGGTCCGGGCGTCTTCATCACCGGCGCGATCTGACGGACGACGACGCACGTCTCGTCGGCCGACGCACGTCCGCTCCCGAACGACGCGAACAGCACAGCCGCGACAAGAAACGCACCCATCGCCCCAATGCTTTTCTTCACCCGCATCACATCCCTTCTGCAAGGTTTTCGGTAAAACAATTCTGTCCTATCGTACACCAGAAACGCGCAAAAAAACGTCCTTCCCCGATCTGTCGGAGAAGGACGTTCCCGCGTCATCGTTTCCGGAAAGGCGCTCCGGGGGCGTCCGGGTGACGCGGCGAAGCCATCACAGCTCTGCCGCTGTCGCTTTCCGGTCTTCATGGAACTTCTGCGCAACGTCCGTTCATCGGGCAGTCGCCGGAGAAATCAGGGATTCCATCAGGGAACGGACCTCCCGCGATCTTCTACACAACGTTCCGGATCACGTCGATGACCGTTCCGTCTCGATACTCCACGACGCCGATGATCCGATCCCCGAAACGCGGCGCTTCGGGCTCGCCCGTCAGCGCGTATGCGTCGTCGCGAAGATCGCCGATGTCGCGAAGGGGCAGTCGCGCCTTCCGGAGCGCTTCGGCCAGGTCGGCCCTCGCCGGGTTCACGGCGACGCCGCGCTCGGTCACGATCACATCCACGGTCGATCCCGGCGTCGTGACCGTCAGGACCCGGTCGACGACCATCGGGAGCCTGCCGCGCAGCAGCGGCGTCACGATCACGGTCACGCCGGCCCCGGCGGCCGTGTCCATGTGCCCGCCGATGCCGTGGAGCAGCACGCCGTCCGACTCGGTGTTGACGTTCACGTTGAAGTCGACGTCCACCTGCGTCGCTCCCAGGATCGCCGCGTCGAGCCGGTCGACGACGCACCCGCGGGACGAGGGACACGCGTACATCGCCGCGCTCATCTCGCGGTGCCCCGGATTCCGCGAAAGGGAGCGGACCGCCTCCGTATCGAAGGACTGGACGTCGAGCAGCGCGTCGAAGAGCCCCTCTTCGTGCATTGCCACGAGATCGCCCGTGATGCCGCCCGACGCGAAACTCCCCCGGATCTTCCGCTCCCGCATGCGTTCGCGCACGGCGGCCGTCGCCGCGAGCGAGATTCCGCCCGCCCCGGCCTGAAACGACATTCCCGGCGCGATCACGCCGCACGCGTCCAGAACGCGCGCCGTGCGCTCGGCGATCAGGAGGCGCAAGGGATCCTTCGTGACCGCGAGCGTCCCGGAGACGATCCGTTCCGGGATTCCCAGACGCTCGACCGGAACGACCAGGTCCACGCAGCTCTGGTCGATGGACGCGCGCGGCAGCGGATACGGGACGAGGGTGTCGGTCAGCGCGACCACCTGCCGCGCGTACCGCGCGTCCGTGTGCGCGTAGCCGAGCGAGCCGCACGCGGACGGCCCCGACAGGCCGCTCAGGTTGCCCTCGGGGTCGGCGGTCGGAGCCGCGATGAACGCGACGTCGACCGGAAGTTCGCCCGAAGCGGCCGCGCGCGCCCTGCCCCCGTGCGACCGAAGCACGACGGGGCCGTCGAAGAGCCCGTCCGACGCGGCCCGCCCGACGGGACCGTTCACGCTGCCCTGAATGCCCGCGACCACGCCCGCGCGGACGTGCGCCAGAATGGACTCGTGCACCGGGAAGAGCGCCGTCGGCGCGAGGGTCAGTCCCCTGAGGCCGCGGCGCGCCAGCGCGTCGAGGACCATCGAAACGACGAGGTCCCCGTCGCGGAGATGATGGTGGAACGAGATCGTCATTCCGTCGCGCAGGTCGAGCAGGTCGAGCGACCGTTCGAGCGGAACGACCTTCGCGACGGAACGCCCGCGCGTTTCCGCGCCGCTCTCCGTCTCCGGAGCCTCTCTCAGCGGCGTTTCCGCGATTCCGTCCGCCGAAAAGGGACGCGCGTCCCCATATCCCGGGATACGGTCCGGGACGTCCCGCCCCACGCCGTTCAGCGGCATGACGATTCCTCCTCTTTCGGAAGCGCTCCGGCCGCCCGGGCCAGTTCGAGCACCTTCCGCGCCCGCTTCAGCACCGGGGCGTCAACCATCTTTCCGTCGACGACGACGACGCCGACGCCCATTCTTTTGCCCTCGGCGAGTCCGCGCTCCACGCGCAGCGCCGCCGCGATTTCCTTTTCCGACGGCGTGAACGCCCGATGAACGACCGGAATCTGCCGCGGATGAATCACCGACTTGCCGTCGAACCCCAGGATCCGCGCCCGGCGGGACTCCTCGTACAATCCGTCGTCGTCCGCGACATCGGAATAGACCGAGTCGAGCGCCTGAACGCCCGCGACGCGAGCGGCCAGAAGCATCCGAGCGCGCAGGTCCGCAAGCTCCGTCCCGTCCTTCGTGCGGATCGCGCCGATATCCGCCGTGTAATCCTCCGCGCCGAAGTTCAACGCCGTGACCCTCGGGCACGCCGTCGCGATCTCCATGACGTTCCACGCGCCGAGCGCCGTCTCGATGATCGGCATGAAGCGAATCGAGCCGCGTTCGATCCCCGACGCCGCCTCCAGCTCTCCGACGGCCCGGTCGACGTCCGTCACGTCGCGCGCCGTCTCGCACTTCGGGATGCGGATCGTGTCCGGACGCTGCGGGACGATCACGTCGAGATCCTCCCGCCCGAACGGCGTCGAGAGCGAGTTGATCCGGACGACTACCTCGGCGGAAGCGTAGCGGACCGCCGACAACGCGTTGCGGAGAAGGATGCGCGCGGCGTCCTTCTCGGCGAAGGGCACCGCGTCCTCAAGGTCGAAGACGAGGACGTCGGCCCCGTAGATTCCCGCATTGATCAGCATCGACGGGTTGTTTCCCGGAACGTACAGCGAACTGCGACGCAGGGTCGTCGTCACGGACGGTTCACCTCCGCGGAAGCGCGGGCGCGCCGGACCGCGGTCTCGACACGGGCCGCCAGCGTGCAGTCGAGCGCTCCCCGGTCGCTGATAGCCACATCGGCGTCGTTCACATCGAGAGCGCGCAGCGTTTCCAGCGCCACGCGCCGCATCCGCTCCCCGCAAACCGCCAGGGAGGGGCTTTCAAGATGCAGCGACACTCCCCCGGAGGCGCTCGCCCCCCCTCCGGGCAGGGGAAGTGGGAGCGTCACGACCACCAGCGCGTCGCAGGACTCGAACGATCCTGCGACGCCGCGGCCGGGAACCGCGTTTTCATGCCCGGAATTCATGTGTCAGCGCCCCGTTCCGGCTGTCACGGAGCGGCGACTGAGAACGACAACCAACGCGAGAAGTCCGATCCCGACGGCGTCCGTAACGATCCCCGGAACGATCAGCAGGATCGCGGCGGCCAGCGCGACGAGCCGCAGGGGAAGCGAGACCGGCCCGAGCGCGTAGCCCTCGGTGGCGATGGCCAGGGAGAAGACGCCGACGCACGCCGTCACTACGGCGATGCCGAACGAGAACCAGTTCGTCACGTTCGTCAGCAACAGCTCGGGTGAATAGATGAACACGAACGGGATGACGAACCCCGCGAGCCCGAGCCGTATCGAGGCGAATGCGGTCCTGTTGGGATCCGCTCCGGCGATTCCGGCGGCCGTGTAGGCGCCGACGCATACGGGCGGCGTGATCGACGAGAGCGCCGCGAAATAGAAGACGAAGAAGTGCACGTCGAGCGGCTTGCAGCCCAGAAGGATGAGCGCGGGCGCGCCCACGGCGCTGGCCATGACGTAGCTCGCCGTCGTGGGCATTCCCATTCCGAGCGCGATGGCGAGAAGCATCGTGGCGATCAGCGTGAGCGCGAGGCTCCCCTGGGTCATAGTGAGGATCGCGTCCCCGACGCGCAGCGCGATGCCGGTGGCGCCCATCATTCCGATGACCACGCCGACGATGAAGCACGCGACCGCCACGGACAGGGCGCTCTTCGAGCCGTCCTCGAGCGTTTTGATGAACTTCTTCGGCTCCATCCGGTCTTCCTTGCGCACGAAGCTCAGAACCACGGCGAGGATGATGCCCCAGCACGCCGCGTAGAGCGGATTGTACCCCTGAACGAGGAAATAGATGATCCCGAAGAGCGGGATGGACTTGTACCCGTTCTTCAGGACGACATCCTTCACCTTCGGCAGCATGCTCTTGTCGAGCCCCCTGAGGCCGAGCTTCGACGCCTCGAGGCTCAAACTGCACCAGATCCCGAAGAAGTAGAGGATCGCCGGAACGACGGACGCCACGAGCACCTTGAGGTACGAGATCCCGAGCGTGTCGGCGATAATGAAGGCCGCAGCCCCGAGAACCGGCGGCATGATCTGGCCCCCCGTGGAGGCGGCCGCTTCGACCGCGCCCGCGAAGTGGGGCAGGTATCCGATCTTCTTCATGAGCGGGATCGTGAACGTCCCCGTCGTCGCGACGTTCGCCGACGTGCTTCCGCTGATCGTGCCCATCAGGGCGCTCGAGAGGACGGCGATCTTGGCGGGGCCGCCCTTGAGATGCCCGGTCAGCGCCATCGCGAGGTCGTTGAAGAACTTCGCGGTCCCGGTGGACCCGAGGAAGGCGCCGAACAGGATGAACAGGTAGATGTACGTCGCCGACACGCCCGTCACGAGGCCGAAGAGCCCGTCCGTCGTGAGGTAGAGCTCCTCGATGATCCTCGGGATCGACAGCCCGAAATGGCGGAACGGTCCGGGCATGGAGCGCCCGAAGTAGGCGAAGAAGAGGAAGAAGCCGCAGAAGATCGGCAGGGAGTACCCGAGGACGCGGCGCCCGGATTCGAAGACGATGAAGATCATCAGCGCGCCGAGGTAGAGTTCGAAGGGTTTGTACATTCCGGCGCGGTTCGCGATGTCCTCATAGTTCATATAGATGTAGAGCGTGCAGACCGCCGCGATCGCCGCCAGAATCCAGTCCGGAATCGAGGGACGCGCCGTCGGGGACGACGTGCGCATCGGATAGATGAGGAAGATGAGGGGCAGAACGAAGGCCATGTGGAGACTGCGCTGCTGCATGGCCGGGAACAGGCCGAAGAAAGCCGTGTACAGCTGGAAGGCCGCGAGGCTCACCGTGAGCACCGTGATCAGCGTCCCGAGCCGGCCGGTCAATGACCGCTTTTTCCCCGCGACGGGCTTCTGGTCTTCCTCTTCGAGAAGAAGATCGTTTGGATCCATGGTCCGAAACCTCCCTTTTCAAGAAAGCGGGGGAGGGGATTTCCCCTCCCCCGGCGTCGTTCCGTTTCGTCCGGACTGGAACCCCGGGCCGTTACTCCTTCAGAAGTCCCTTTTCGACGTAGTATTTCTTTGCGCCCGGGTGCAGCGGAACGGCCATGCCGTCGAGCGCCGTCTTGAGTTCGAAGTTCGAGAAGTAATTCAGGCGCTCGCGAAGGAACGGCACGTTTTCGTGAAGCATCTTCGTGATCTTGTAGATGACGTCTTCGGGCATATCCTCGTAGGTCAGCAGCGAGCCGATCGCCGCGACGACCTGGACGTCCTTGTCGTATCCGGGGTAGGTCCCCCCGGGGATGACCGCCGGCGCATAGTGCGGGAACTTCATGACGATTTCGTGGATTTTGGCGGTCTCGATCGGAATCAGGCCGACCTTGCCGGAGCGGATCATGTCGGAAACCTGCGCGTTCGGCGCGTTCGTCGTCCAGATGTGGGCCTGGGAGTCGCCCGTCTTGAGCGCCTCCTCGACCTCGGAGCGCCCGAAGCGTTCGACGGTGACGTCGGCGTCGGCGAGTCCGTACACGGACATGAACTCGCGCGTATTGACCTCGATCCCCTGTCCGACGGAGCCGAAATCGACCTTCTTGCCCTTGAAGTCGGCGATGCTCTTGATCCCCGCGTCGGTGTTCACGAGAATGTGGGCGGGCATCGGATAAATCGCGGTCACATAGCGCAGCGTCTTGATCGGCTTGTCCTTGAAGGAGCCGGTTCCGTTCCACGCGTCGTTCACGGTGGACGACTGCACCATGCCGAGCTCCATATCCTTCGTTCCGAGGTTCATGCAGTTCTTGACCGATCCTCCGGTCACGGCCGTGAAGTTGATTTCCTTCATCTTCGCGGTCCCGAGCTGCGCGATCGTGTTTCCGATCAGGTAGAATCCGCCGCCCACCGTACTCGTTCCGATCCGGACAAACACATCCGCCGCAAAAACAGGCGCCGCCGCCACAACAAGAACCAACGCAACCGCAAGTGCTCCCCAACTCCGCTTCATTGCACACCCTCCCTTGAATTGGATTCCATCCGCTTCACTCCCCGCACCCGGGGAAAAACAAATCCGCTCTTTCCGGCGACACGCAAGAAGTCCGAAGACCACAGTGCAAAACGCTTCGGGATCAATACGCCTCGTCGAGAAACTCGCACTTCTTCGCGTCGAGCTGCTTGCGAACCCAGCTTCTGTCGGCCGTTCCGTCGATCGCCGCCCGGAGTTTCGCCGTATCGCTCTTCTGGAACGCCTGCGCCTCGCGCAAGACGCGTTCCGCGTCGCGCCGGGGGATGACGATGACGCCGTCCTCGTCGCCGACGATGATATCTCCGGGGTGCACCTCGACTCCGCCGCACGAGACCGGAACATTCACCTCTCCCGGCCCCTCCTTGTACGGGCCGCCGGGCGTCGAGCCGGTCGCGTACACGGGAAGGCCGCCGGCCGCGATGGCGCCCGCGTCGCGAAGCGGGCCGTCCAGAACGATCCCGGCGATCCCCTTGCGCTTCGCGTACTCGAACATGATCTCCCCCATCAGCGAACGGTTCCGCCCGCCCTCGTTGGAGACGACCACGACATCCCCCTCGACCGCCATGTCGAACGCCTGGTGGATCATCAGGTTGTCGCCGTAACACGTCTTCACGGTCAGCGCGACGCCGGCCATATTCAGCTCCCCGGGGAGCGTCATCCGGCGAATCTCGGGAAGCATCGCGAAGTGCCGCCCCATGCAGTCCGCGACATTCGCGGCCGGAATCGAACGGAACGCCTCGACCAGCTCCCTCGGCGGCATGTTTCGTTTCATATAGACACGGAATCCTACGGACATCGTTCACCCGTTCCTTTCTCTGTCGCGTTCCCCGATCGCCGGAGGACGCCCCGTTCCGACGGGATCAGCAATACTTCTTTTCCTGCCAGATCCCGTACACGTCCGCCAACGTCTTCGGCGCGACGCCGCCAAGTTCCTCGCGCGTGCCGAGCGCAGCCGACTTTTTGAGCCGCCGGACGGTCGCTTCGGCCATGATCGGTTCGATGCCGATGTCGCGCATCTGCCCGATGGACTCCTCGACTTCGAACGCGCGCCGCTCCGCGTGGACGAGATCCGCCGTGATCATCCGCTGCGCCGTGTTCTCGAACGGAACGTTCAGGGTTTCGGCGAGCGACGAGAGGACGATATCCTCGGCCCCGCTCCGGCGCGCGAACAGGAACGTCTCCACGAACAGCGCCTCGAGTCCCTTCATGAAGACGCTTCGGACGAGCTTGATCGCTGAGGCCGCCCCCGCATGCCCCTCCATGACCTCGATCTTCATGCCGTAAGGGGTCATTATCGCGGCCCATTCGGCCGCCGCCGCTCCGGAAGCGAGGATCGGCACGCGGTGCCCGTTGACCGGCAGGGGGCCGAGCATCGCTCCGTCCACGCACCGGATTCCCCGCGTCGCGAACGTCGCTTCCATGTCGCGCTTCGAGGCGGGTTTCGCCGTCGTGACGTCCACGTAAAACTGCCCGGCCCGCATGAGCGGCGCCGCGTCGCGCGCGGCCTGCGGCGCGAACTTCGCCTGCACCGCGGCGATAACGACGTCGGCTCGGGCGAGCATGTCGGCGAGCGAGCCGCACAGGACGGCCCCGGCTTCCGCCGCGCGGGAACGGATCGTGTCCGCGTAGGCGCCGCCGTTCGCAAGCGCGGCGTCGAACCCGACGATCTCGCCCCACCCGGCCCCCTTGAGCCCCTTGGACATGTGGTAGGCGACTTCGCCGAAACCGATGAAGCCCAGAACTCCGCTCATGCCGTCACCCTCGTTCCGCGTCTATTCGACGAACTTCGGCAGGAATTCCTTCTCCTGCTCCCGGAACTTCGGCACGCCGACAAGATCCTTGAACTCGGCGAAGGTGGCGACGAGATCGGTCCGGCCGGGAGCGAGCTGTCCGCCCTTGATGGCTTCGAGGTACTTCTCGACGCCGCGCATCGCCGCGAAGGTCGTTCCGACCGGGATGCTCACGCGCGCGACGCCCATGGCCGCGAGGTCCTTCACGGGAACCAGCGGCGTCTTTCCACCCTCGACGTTGTCGAAGAGGTTGATGCTCACGAGCGCCTTGATCTCCTTCACGGCGCGGTTGATCTCATCGACCGAGCGGGGAGCCTCGACGAAGATCATGTCGGCGCCGGCTTCGGCGTACGCGTTGCCGCGCCGGATGGCCTCGCCGATGCCTTCGACCGCGATCGCGTCCGTTCGCGCGTTGATGATGAAGTCGGGATCGAGTTCGTCGCGCACCTTGCAGCACGCGCGGAGCTTCAGGACCATCTCCTCCATCGACACGATCGTCTTGCCTTCGATATGCCCGCAACGTTTCGGAAACATCTGGTCTTCGATATTCATTCCCGCGGCTCCGGCCTTGATATACTGCTCCGTGACGCGCATCGCGTTGATGCTGTTTCCGAACCCCGTATCGGCGTCCCCCATGACCGGAATCGACACGGCGTCGACGATGTTGCGCGTGAAATTCAGCATATCCGTCGACGACAGGAACGCCATGTCCGGCAGCCCCAGATACGTCGCGGCCAGGCCGAACCCGCTGACCTGGATGATCTCGAACCCCGCGCGTTCGATGAGCTTCGCGGAGATTACATCGTGCGCCCCGGGCGCGGGAATCGCACGCCGTTCCTTCAGGATCCTGCGGAGAATCGTACTTTTCTTCATCGGAGCCTCCTTGGGCAACTTCCAATATATGGAAGTGATTTTCAATATGTGGTATATTTATGATACCTGATCCTTTGGGCTTGTCAATCCGGCAAAAGGCAATATTCTGATGCGTACGGGCAGGCGTCCGGCGCGCATCGAAGAGGAAGCGGAGGAGGCATGTCATGCGATCATCCGAACACGAGGGGGGCACAGCCGCTCTCAAGAAGGGGCTTTCGGTCCTCACCTGCTTTTCCTGGTATGCGCCGGCGCTCTCCGTCTCCGAGATTGCGGCGAAGCTCTCCCTGCCGCTCTCTACGGCGTCGCGGATCGTTTCGGCGCTCGTCGAAACGGGCTTTCTCGACAGGGACGAGGATTCGAGGCAGCTCCGGCTCGGGTCCGTCTGCTACTATCTCGGGGCTCTCGCGAAGCGGAGCGGAGCGTTGCGGACCGTCGCGCTTCCGTACATGGAAGAACTCCGACGCCGGTTCAACGAGACGGTGAACCTCTACCTCCGCGAGGGACGTATCCGCGTCTGCTACGAACAGCTCGAAAGCTCCCACAACCTGAAGCGGTCCGCGAAACTCGGCGACCGGTTCCCGCTCTGGGCGGGCGCCTCGGGACGCTGCTTCCTGGCCTTCATGAAGCCGGAGGACGTCGCGTCGATCCTGAAGGACGCGACGCCGCTGACGCCCAACACGCTTGTGGACCCCGCGAAGGTGGAGGAACGCCTGCGCGTCGTCCGGACACGGGGCTACGAGATGAGCAGCGCGGAGCGCGAACAGGGCGTCTCCTCCGTCGCCGTTCCGATCTTCGACGCGAGCAACATGCCCGTCGCGTGTCTGACCGTCTCCGGGCCGATCCCGCGCTTCACGGAGTCCATGGTCGCGGAACTCGTTCCGGCCGCGATCGAAAGCGCCCGCGCGATTTCGCTGCGGCTCGGAGCGGAACTCGGCGACGGGACGACGCTCCCCCGTCCGCAGGACGACTGACGCCGATGGACGCGTTTTCGGTCCTTCTCGACGCGCGGGAAGCGAGGACACGACGGCGGCTCGCCCTCGTCGAACGGTGCGGCGGCGCGATCGTCTCGGTGACGATGAACATCCCGGGACCGGACAAGACATCCGCCCGATACGCGCGCGCCTTCCGGGAGTTCCTCGACGCGCTCTCCGTCTTCTGGAAGGGGCGCGATCCCCTCGCCCGGCATGCCGGAACGTTCGAAAGCGCGGCGGGAATGGAGGCGCACCTCGCGACGTCGCTGTGCGGAAATGAAGCGAAGCTGCTCGCGGTGGAGTTCGAAAACTCCCACCCCTGGGGGCGGTGTTTCGACGTCGACGTCCTCGACGCGGACGGAGTCCCCGTTTCCAGATCCGCGCTCGGTCTTCCGGAACGCCGCTGCCTGTGCTGCGTCCGCGCGGCGCGCCTCTGCGCGCGCGAGCGGACGCACCCGCTTTCCGAACTTCTGGCCGCAATCGATTCGCTGCTCGATCAGCCTCCCGGATCATGAGACGCCGCAGGCTCGAATCCCTGGTCCGCGACTGTGCGTTGCGGGCGATGCTCTACGAGATCGCCGTCCACCCCAAGCCCGGACTCGTGGGCCCCTGTGACGCCGGAGCGCACGGGGATATGACGCGCTTCACCTTCATCGACAGCGCCGCGGCGCTCGCGCCGTGGATGGCGCTGTTCGCGCGCGCGGGATTCCGCCATGGCGCGGCCGATCCCGGAAGCCTCCTTCCCCGCATCCGCCGGATCGGACTGCGTGCCGAGCGCGCGATGTTCCGGGCGACCGGAGGCGTGAACACGCACAAGGGGTTGCTCTTCTCCTTCGGGCTGATCTGCGCGGCGGCCGGCCTTCGCGCCGCCCGGAACGAGCCGCTCTCGCCCGAAGGCCTCGCCGCGCTCGCGTCCCGGATCGTCGAAGGCGTCGTCCGGCGCGAACTCGAATCCCTCCGGGAGGCGCCGCCGGAACGGCCCCTGACGGCCGGCGAACGGCTCTACCTCCGCACCGGCGTCACGGGCATCCGGGGCGAAGCGGAGCGCGGCTTCCCGACTGTCGTGAACCGGGCCCTGCCCTTCCTCCGGAACGCGGCGCGAGAGGGGCGCTCCCCCGGCGACGCCGGAGCGGACACGCTTCTGGTCATCATGCAACACTCGGACGACACGAACGTCCTGCACCGGTCGGGAACGGACGGACTTCGCCTGATGCGCGGGGCGGCCGCCGACATCCTTGCGGCCGGAGGGACATGCTCGGAGCAGGGGCGCGGCCTCACGACCGCGGCGATGCGCCTCTTCGTCGAGCGGAACATCAGCCCGGGGGGAAGCGCCGATCTTCTTGCCGTCGCCTTTTTTCTGAACTTCCTTTCGGAAGCGGCCGGAGGCGCCTCTCATCGTTAATTATAAATATCGTTTTTAATTACGATTTTTTAGAGAACCGACTCCTGTTGTAAAAAAAACAACGCGAAGCAAACAAAAATTCTTGCACGCGTTGAAACTTTGGAGCATAATGGCGTTGTCTTTCTGTACACGAAAGGGTGTCCGTTATGCCTCTGCCGTTCCGGAACAACACATTCTCCGGCGTTTCGAGACACTGACGCGAACGATGCCTGGAATTTCCAACATATCCGTCAGGCGCCCCAACGGATTCCGGGAACGAATGAGACGCCGCGCAGCGGCATGTTTCTGCGCGCTTCTTTCCTTTTTTCTCGCGCCCGCGCCTCTCGTCCTCTTCCCGGAAGGGGCCTTCGCCGCTTCCCGCTCCGTCGTCTACGGAATGGTCGAACTCAAGCCGCTCTTCTTCCGTGACAGCCGGGGAAACCACCAGGGATTCTTCGTGGACCTCCTGCGAGCCGTCGCGCAGCGCGAGGGATGGAATCTCTCCTTCGTCTCCGCTCCCGGCGAAACGCTCATCGCACGGCTGGCTTCCGGAGACATCGACCTCGTGAGCATGACGCCGACGCCAAGGCTCACCTCTCTCTTCGACTTCTCGAAGGTGAACCACTACAGCACGTGGTTTACGATCTTCGTGCGACCCGGAGAATCCTTTCTCGACATCTTCGACCTCCGGGGACGCAGGATCGCCGCACAGCGCGGCTTCGTCGCGGTCTCGGAGCTTCGCAGGACAACGCAGCAGCTGAACCTGAATCTTTCGATCCTCGATTACCCGACGATCGAAGAGGCCTTCGACGCCGTCTCGAACAAAGCGGCGCACGGCGTTCTCGCCGAATACACGATCAGCCTTCCCCTGGTCCGGAAACACAACCTGCTTCGCACGCCGATGGTCTTCTCGCCGAGCCGGATCTTCTTCGCGACCACGCGGGGCCGAAACGCGGGACTTCTCGAAACGCTCGACAGGCGCCTCGACGAAATGCTGAAAGACCCGCGTTCCGTATATTACGTTCTCCAGCGTCGCTGGCTGTACGACGAGGATCTGACCTTCATCCCGAACTGGACCTACCAGGCGTTCGCGATAGGCCTGCTGGTCCTTTTCGTGTTTGCGTACGGCACATACCGGATCGCCCGGACAGGAGACGAATTGCGCCTGCGGCAGCGGGATCTCGCGCGGCTTTTGGCGCACGAAACGGCGCTGTCGGAAATCGCGCGCATCCTTTTGAGCCATCACAAGACGGAAGGCGTTCTCTCCCGCGTCTGCATCCGGCTGCGCGATGCGTGCGACGTGCTCTGGTGCGGCATCCTCCGCGCCGAGACTCCTGCCGGCGCACGAGATCTTCAAAATCCCGAACGCAACGCACACATCCATCTCGTCGTCGAGACCCGCGATGAAGCACGACACGCAGAGGATGAAGGGCATGTCCCGGGCCGAATCCCGTTTTCACCGGACCTCGCCGCGCTCATCGAACCGCTGAAACGCGCGGAGCACCTTGTCTTCACGTCCGAAAGGCTGCAAACCGCTGCGCCCGACATCGACCCGGGACCGGCGCGTTCGTTCCTGTTCCTTCCAGTTTTCGCCGGAAAGAGCTTCTGGGGAGCCATCGGCGTCGCTTCGGGAACCCCGGACGCCGCGTGGGACAGCGATACGATCCGTCTCCTGCGGACAACGGCGGACATGACGGGCGCTTTCCTGCGCATCCGGGCCGTCGAGTCGCAGCTCCGCAAAACCACCGAAATCGATCCCCTGACGGGCGTCATGAACCGGAGGGCCTTTCTGGCGACGTTATTGAGCGAAACCGCGCGGAGCCTTCGCCACGGGCATCCGCTCGTTCTGGCGATCGCCGACCTCGACCATTTCAAGGACATCAACGATACGTTCGGCCACGATATCGGCGATCAGGTGCTCCGGGACGTCGCAAGGGCAATGCGGGAGGAAATGCGCGCGGAGGATCGCGTCGGTCGACTCGGCGGCGAGGAATTCGGAATCCTGCTGCCGGAGACGGATCCCGACGAGGCGCGATCCGCCCTCGAACGCATCCGGCAGACGATCGCATCCATCCACCGGGCCGGCGCCTTCGCAGATGTGGGCCATTCCGCGTCCCCAAGGATCAGCATCGGCTTCAGCCTCTTCCAGGGACACAGGGACTCTTCGAAGGCCCTGTACCGCCGCGCGGATCAGGCGCTGTATCGGGCGAAGGCGGCCGGGCGCAACCGGGTCGAAGGAGACTGAACGGCCCGCCGGGGTCACAGGAACGTAACCACACGGCAATGACCGGAAATATCCGTTCGAATGCATGCCCGTTCAAGCCCCGTCATGGAGTCGCGTCCGTAGCGCCGCGTTTCGCGGAACATCCTGCAGCGACGATCTCCCTCCGTTTCGCACAGCATACCGCGAAAACAAACATCGAACCAAGACCCGGATCCCCGAACTTTTTCTCCCTCAAAGACAATATACTTTGTTTTATTTTTTATGATATACTGTCCCGAAGTTCAGGGAATCCCCAAAAAGGAGATCCCCTCTGGGAGCGATACGGGAATGGATAAAGCGGTGCTTCTTCTCGAGGACGGAACGTTTTTCGCGGGATCGGCGTTCGGACGCACGGGCACGAGCGCGGGCGAGGTGGTCTTCAACACGGCGATGACCGGATATCAGGAGACGCTCACGGACCCCTCCTACAACGGGCAAATCGTCGCGATGACCTACCCCCTGATCGGCAACTACGGCTTCAACGGCGACGACGTGGAGTCGGCGCGTCCGCGCGTCGAGGGCTTCGTCGTCAAGGAGCTCTGCGACGGTCCGAGCAACTGGCGAAGCACCACGCGTCCGGCGGATTACTTCCGCAATCACGGCATCGTCGGCATCAGGGGCGTGGACACGAGGGCGCTGACGCAGCATCTGCGATCGTTCGGCAGCATGTTCGGCATCATCTCCTCCGAACGCGGCGACGCGGACGCGCTCATGCGGGAGATGCACGCCGCGAAGGCGCGCAAGCGCGACCTCGTCGCCGAAGTCTGCACGAAGGAACCGCGATTCGTCGCCGGACCGGGAAAGCGTCTGGCGGTTCTCGATTTCGGCGTCAAGGAGTCGATCCTCAGGCGCCTTTCCGCGCGGGGCTGCGCGTTGTCCGTCCTTCCGGCGTTTTCATCACCCGAAGAGGTTCTGGCGTGCGAACCGGACGGCATCGTGCTGTCCAACGGCCCCGGAGACCCGCGCGACATTCCGTCCTGCACGGCGACGGTCCGCGCGCTTCTCGGAACGAGGCCAATTCTCGGGATCTGCCTCGGGCACCAGATCCTCGGCCTCGCGCTCGGCGGCGAGACATACAAGCTTCCGTTCGGGCACCACGGCGGAAACCACCCGGTCAAGAATCTGATCACGGGCCGGTGCGCCGTCACCTCGCAGAACCACAACTACGCGCTGCGCCCCGACTTCTGCGGCGACGCGGCCATCACGCACGTCAACGTCAACGACGGAACGGTCGAGGGCTTCCGCCATACATCGCTGCCGATCCTGAGCGTTCAGTTCCACCCGGAGGCCGCGCCCGGACCGCAGGACAGCGCTTCCGTCTTCGACGACTTTCTGTCGCTCGTGGAGAATGCCCATGCCTAAACGGACGGACATCAAAAAAGTTCTGGTGATCGGCTCCGGTCCGATCACGATCGGGCAGGCGGCGGAGTTCGACTACTCGGGAACGCAGGCGTGCACGGCGCTGCGGGAGGAGGGCGTTTCGGTCGTTCTCGTCAACAGCAACCCGGCGACGATCATGACGGACGCCGACATCGCCGATCGCGTGTACATCGAGCCCATCACGCCGGAGTACGTCAAGGCGATCATCCGGAAGGAGCGTCCCGACGGCATCCTGGCTACGCTCGGCGGCCAGACGGGGCTCAACATGGCGGTCCGTCTCGCCGGGGACGGCATCCTGGACGAGCTTGGGATCGAGCTGCTCGGGACCTCGCTCGATTCGATCCGGAAGGCCGAAGACCGGGATCTCTTCAAGCGGACGATGCAGGATCTCGGGGAGAAGGTGCCCCACAGCACGATCGTCACGACGATGGACGACGCCGTTTCGTTTGTCGCCCGAGTCGGCTTTCCGGTCATCGTGCGCCCCGCCTACACGCTCGGCGGCACGGGCGGAGGCGTTGCGAACACCCTCGAGGAGTTCCGCTACATCTGCGGCAAGGGGCTCAAGCTCAGCATGATCGGCCAGGTGCTTCTGGAACAGAGCGTCGCCGGGTGGAAGGAAATCGAGTACGAGGTCATGCGCGACGGCGCGGACAACTGCATCATCATCTGCAACATGGAGAATTTCGACCCCGTCGGCGTCCACACGGGCGACAGCATCGTCGTCGCTCCGAGCCAGACGCTGTCGGACGTGGAGCACCAGATGCTTCGGTCCGCCTCGATCCGGATCATCCGGGCCCTCGGCATACGGGGCGGGTGCAATATCCAGTACGCGCTGAACCCGGAGAGCTTCGAATACGTCGTTATCGAGGTCAACCCGCGCGTCAGCCGCTCGAGCGCGCTCGCGTCGAAGGCCACCGGCTACCCGATCGCGCGCGTCACCGCGAAGATCGCGCTGGGACTGAATCTCGACGAGATCAAAAATCCCGTCACGGGGACGACCTCGGCCTGCTTCGAGCCGGCGCTCGACTACGTCGTGACCAAGGTGCCGCGCTGGCCGTTCGATAAGTTCACGGGCGCGGACCGGACCCTGGGAACGCAGATGAAGGCCACGGGGGAGGTCATGGCGATCGGACGGACCTTCGAGGAATCGCTGCTGAAGGCCATCGATTCGCTCGACATCAAGTTCGACTATCAGCTCGGCCTGAGCCTGTTCGAGCCCTTCTCGCGCGAACGGCTTCTCGACTTCATGAAGGGACGCAACGACCAGATCGTGTTCGCGATCTGCAAGGCGCTCCAGAAGGGCGTTTCGGTCGCGGAGATCGTCGACGTTACGCGCATCGACGAGTTCTTCATCCGCAAGCTCGAAAACATCGTCCGGCTTGCACGGGAGATCCACACGGCCGGCTTCCTGTGGCTCGACTACGACCTGTATTCCCGGGCCAAGAAAATCGGCTTCGGCGACTCGTACATCGCGAACCTCGCGGGCGTCCCGCTCGCCGCGATCGTGAAGCTGCGCCGCAAGTTCCCCGTCAACCCCGTCTTCAAGATCGTCGACACCTGCGCGGGCGAGTTCGAGGCCGTCACGCCCTACTTCTACTCCACCTACGAGGAAACGGACGACGTGCATGTGTCCGGCAGGCGCAAGGCGCTCGTCATCGGGTCCGGGCCGATACGGATCGGCCAGGGGATCGAGTTCGACTATTGCAGCGTGCATTCCGTCCGCGCGCTCCGGGAAATGGACATCGAGTCCATCATCGTCAACAACAACCCCGAGACCGTCAGCACGGACTTCGACACGTCCGACAAGCTCTACTTCGAACCGCTCACGAAGGAGTGCGTCATGGATGTCGTCCGGAAGGAACACCCCGAGGGCGTGATCGTTCAGTTCGGCGGCCAGACCGCGATCAACCTGGCCGCGCAGCTTCAGGCCGAGGGGGTGCGGATCCTCGGAACCTCGGTGGAGAGCATCGACATGGCGGAGGACCGCGAACGCTTCCTGCAGCTTCTCACGCGGCTCGACATCCCCTTTCCGGACGGGAGCAGCGCCGTCTCGGTCGAAGGGGCGAAGGAAGTCGCGCGGCGCATCGGATACCCCGTTCTCGTCCGTCCCTCCTACGTCCTCGGCGGGCGCGCGATGGAGATCGTCTGGGGCGAGGCGGAACTCGCGGAGTACATGGAGCGCGCCGTCGACCTGTCCACGGGACACCCCGTCCTGATCGACAAGTACATCCTCGGCAAGGAGGTCGAGGTGGACGGCGTCTGCGACGGCTCGGACGTCCTGATCCCCGGGGTCATGGAGCACTTCGAGCGCGCGGGCGTCCACTCCGGCGACAGCATCGCGGTCTACCCGCCCCGAACGCTCGCGCGCGAGACGGTCGACACGATCGTGGCGTACGCGACGAAACTCGCGCTGGCGCTGAAGGTCGTGGGGCTGTTCAATATCCAGTTCGTCCTCGACGCGGACAACCGCGTCCATGTGATCGAGGTGAACCCGCGCGCGAGCCGGACCGTGCCGGTCATGAGCAAGATCACGGGAATCCCGATGGTGGACGTCGCGACGAAACTGATGTTCGGGCATACGCTGAAGGCGCTCGGATTCGCGCCCGGCCTCGCCCCGGACACGGAGTTCGTCGTCGTCAAGGCGCCGGTCTTCTCGTTCGCCAAGATGGCGAACGTCGACACCTTCCTGGGTCCGGAGATGAAATCGACGGGCGAGGTCATGGGCGTTGACAGGGATTACGGCGCCGCGCTCCACAAGGCGCTTCTCGCGTCCGGCCTGACGATTCCGCCTTCGGGTCGGGTGCTGCTGTCCGTCGCGGACCGCGACAAGCGCGAATGCACGCAGATCGCGCGCACGCTGGCCGGACGGGGGTACGCGCTGTGCGCCACCGAGGACACGCACGCGGCGCTCGCGGCTGCGGGAATTCCCGTGGAACTCTTGCATCGGGACCATGTCATCGGCGAGATCGTCGAAGACCGGATCGCACTCGTGATCAACACACCGACGCGAGGCAAAATCCCGGACCGCTTCGGCTTTCTGCTCCGGCGCACCTCGATCGAATACGACGTGCCCTGCATCACGTCGCTCGACACGGTCAACGCGGCGTTGCAGGTGCTGGACCGCTTCGTCGCGCCGGACGCGCCGTCCGTCCATGCGCTCGACGAGTATTCGGGCCTGATCCGGCGGTCGCAGGCCCAGGGCTGACGGTCACGCGGCGACCCGACGGCCTCTCTGTCGTATAATTGTCTTTCCGAATAATTTCATTTACTCCCCGGAGGCTTCCCGATGCGATACGAAACCGAACGACTCGTCCTGCGATCTCTTTCCCGGAGGGATGCCCCCGCACTGCTGGACTACCTGACGCGGAACCGCGACTTTCTGTCGGAATGGGAGCCCGTCCGGGACGAAGCGTACTATACGCTCCCGTCGGCGCAGGAATTTATCCGGGCCGAACACGCGGACCATCGCCGCCAGAGCGCGATGAAGCTGCATCTCTCGAAAAAGGGCGAGAAGCGGATCATCGGATATGTCGGGCTCTCGAACATCGTCCGGGGGGCGTTTCTGTCGTGTTTCGCGGGATGCCGTCTGGATGCGGACGAGATCAACAGGGGATACATGACGGAAGCGATGCGGGAAGTCATCCGAATCGCCTTCGACGGGATGGGCCTCCACAGGATCGAGGCCAACATCATTCCGAGGAACGTCCGCTCCCGGAGGGTCGTGGAAAAACTCGGCTTCACGCTGGAGGGCATGAGCCGGAAGTATCTCCGGATCAACGGCGTCTGGGAAGACCACCTGCACTACGTGGTGCTGAACGAAAAGATCTAGTTCGCCGCCCGTTTTTCCTCCGCCGACAGAAGGACATCGACGACGCGCGCCGCAAGGTCGGGGGCGATGCTGCTTCCCTCCCCGATGCGCAGCTCGCGGAGCGCCTCGTCGCGATGTTCCCGCTCCGACAGGAGCGTCGTGATCGTCCGCAAAAAGGCGTTCCGCCCCGATCCCTTCCGTCGCAGCTTGTCACCGTACATCCGGTCGTCCGCGACGCGGAACGCCGTTCGCATGGGCGTTCCGGAATCCGCCGAAATCGCCCAGCCCAGCGAAAGCCGCGGAACCACGGAGCGCGTTGGGTCGGACTTCTCCTCGCGTTTGCGCAACGCGGCGCCGATTCGCTCGACAACCCCTTCCATCGACGCTTCGTCCGCGCCGGGAAGAAGGATCGTGAACTCGTCCCCACCGATCCGGGCGACCATATCCGATTTCCGCACAACCTCCTCGAGAACGCGCGCCGTCTCCACGAGAAGCGCGTCCCCCTCCTCGTGCCCCAGCGTGTCGTTGACCAGCTTGAGTCCGTCGACGTCGGTCACGAGGATCCCGACCGCCCCGTCGCGGCGCTGGTCGAGGCGGTCAAGCTCCTCTTCGAAATACGTCCGGTTGTAGAGTCCCGTCATCGCGTCGTGGAAACTCAGGAAGCGAAGCTGCTCCTCGATCCCCTGCCGTTCGGTGACGTCGCGGATCGCGGCGATATGCACGCGGCGCCCCCTCCATTCAAAGTGCGTCGCACGGATCTCGACGGGAAAGACCGTCCCGTTCCTCTTCCTGTGCCACCGGATGGGGATCGACGTCACGCTGCTCCGCGTCGCCTGCGCGGTCTTCTCCGGCTCGGCGGAAAGATCCGTATTCCGGAGGTTTCGCAGTTCCTCCCGCGAAAAGCCGTACAGCGTGGCGGCCGCATTATTGACTTCAAGGATCTGACCGTCCTCTTCCGCTATCAGAAAAATCGCGTCCGACTCCATCTCGAAAAGCTGCCGGTAGCGGTCTTCGCTCTCCTTCAGTTCCTCGGCCCGCGCCTGGGTCATTTCCATCTGCTCCTGAAGCGCGACGGTCCGTGTCCGGACCATCCGCCGGAGCGCGCTGATCATGACGAGCAAAAACAGCGAGACGATTCCCGCCGCGACAAGCGTGACCTGGAGATACCAGATCATTCCCGGACCGGACGCCGTTTCCCCCATCCACCGCCGGTCGATCTCGCGGTACTCGGAGTCGCTGATGGCCGCGAACCCCTTTTCCAGAAGCCGGAGCGTCGCGGCGTCTCCCTTGCGTACGGCGCGATGGAATCGTCCGCCGTACAAAGGCTCCGTCTGCCGGAATTCCTCGCTGATGCCGTAACGGTAGAGGAAGTAGTGCGCCGGGGGCCGGTCGACGACGAAAACCGCGACATCGCGGGAGCGCGCGGCCTCGATGATCTTCTCGTAATTGTCGTACTCCACGATGTCGCTCACGCCGCGGTTGCGCAGGAACCAGACGGCGTTGTCGCCCTTCTTCGCCGCGACACGGAATCCGTGAAGCGACTCGGCGTCCCGGATCCCGGAGAGGTCCGACCGGAAGAAGATCGGAACGTCGATCCGGGCGTACGGTTCGGAAAAGTCGAAGAGTTTCTCGCGTTCCTCGTTCCGGAAGGCCGTGTCGATGACGTCGAAATCGCCCGACGCCATTCGGGCGAGCGCCTCTCCCCAGTCCATGCCGAAAAGCTCGACGCGCAGTCCGCTCCGTTCTCCGAAAAGACGCCACTGATCCACGAGGATCCCCTGCAATACGCCGTGCGCATCGCGGAAGATGTAGGGGGGGTAGTTGTCGTCGAGGACGACCTTCAGAAGTCCCGCAGCGTGCGGCGCGGCGGCCTCTGCGGAATTCGCGGCGGGATGTGTGTAAAAAAGCGGCAGGCACAGGGCGAGAACGACGAAGATGCGCGTCCCGGCGCGAAACCTGCTGACTTCTTTCCGTAGCGGAGAGCGGGAAGCGTGCGACACCAGGGCATACCTCCGGTTTCTTCTCCGGGAACAGGCCGTCCCCTTTCGATTTCCGGGGATCCTTCCCTCCGGCCGATTCGTCGTCTCTTCGGCTTTTGGGAAATAGTGTAATACGAAAATCCCTCTTCCGAAAGCCTTGGCGCGGCAAAAACTCCGTCACGGCGATTCGCTCCGGTTCCAGGGGAGCGGATGCGCCTCTCCCGGTCGGAACGATTGTTTGCCCGCGCCCCGCACCCCCCTTCGGGAATCCGGTTCCGATCCGGGATTCAGCCCCGTCTCATCAAACAGACTTTTCCGCCTTTCCTATTTCATCAGCCAAAACGAAACATTGACATTTTTTTGTCATAGTGCTATTTAAGAATACAGAGCAAGAGAAAAAAGGAGCGAGCTTTTTCCGAAACTCCAGTAAACTACGGTCCGGTTTTCGGAGAGTATTTTTCTTTTTGTTGTTAATTTTTTAATTTTTTTCTTGCTTTGTTCCATCCTCTCAGGAGCGCTTCCCGGGGAATGGATCACTGTGTTTCCGTCCGAATCCGAAAGACAAAAGCATTCCGGCCCCAGGCCGGATGTACTGTTGTGTTGTGCTGTCGTATTGACGGCATCGATCACACTCAAAGGGGGGGAACGGCAGTTGAATATCGTCATTCCGATCAAGCAGGTTCCCGAGACGAGCAACGTCAAGATGGACGAAAAGACGGGGACCATGGTGCGAGAGGGAGTCGAAAGCATCATCAACCCTCTCGACCTCTACGCCATTGAGGCCGGCATCCAGTTGAAAGACCGGTTCGGCGGCACGGTGACGGTCATATCGATGGGACCGCCGAACGCGGAAAAAGCGATCAGGGAAGCCATCGCGATGGGGTGCGACGGAGGGGTTCTCGTCTCCGGCCGCGAGTTTGCGGGGTCCGACACGTGGGCGACCGCCTACGCGCTCTCGGAGTCGATCAAAAAGATCGGCGCGTTCGACCTCATCCTCTGCGGCGAACGCGCGACCGACGGCGACACCGGACAGGTCGGCCCCGGAATCGCTTCCTTCCTGGACGTCTCCCTGGCCACGTACGTGAGCCGGATCGTGGAGACCGACGAAAAGGAGATCGTCGTCGAGCGCCTCATCGAGGACGGCTACGAGACCCTCGCGATGCGGCTTCCCGCGCTGGTCACCGTCGTCAAGGAAATCAGCTACCCGAGGCTTCCCACGCTGCGCGGCAAGCAAAAGGCCCGGAAGACGGCCGTACCGGTCTGGGCGGCGGCGGAAATCGGCATCGACGCGGCCAAGCTGGGCCTCAACGGTTCCCCGACGCGCGTCGTCAAGATCGAGATGCCGAAGGTCACCCGGGGCGGAAAGATCGTTCCCGCGCCGGATGAGGAGAGCGCCGTCCGCGCCGTGGACGGACTGGTCGATTTCCTGAAAAGCAAGGACTTCATCTAGTCCGCCCGGGGAGGACAATCACATGACCTATGCAGGCGTATGGACCATCGCGGAAGCACGGGACGGAGCGCTGCGACAGGTTTCCTTCGAACTTCTGACCAGGGGGCGCAAACTGGCGGACAAGCGCAACACGACGCTCTCTTCGGTCGTCCTCGCAAGCGGAATCAGCGACGAGACCGTCCGGGAGCTCATCAAACGCGGCGCGGACCGCGTCTACGTCGTGGACGACCCCGCGCTCGCGCACTTCACGGCGGAAACATTCAGCAACGTCCTCGTGAAGCTCATCGACACGTACGCGCCCGAGATCATCATCGCGGCGGCGACCACATCGGGCCGGACCCTCATGCCGCACGTCTCCATGCGGACGCACGCCGGACTCACGGCCGACTGCACCGATCTCGACATCGAGGAGGGAACGGGCAATCTGCTCCAGACGCGTCCGGCCATCGGCGGCAACATCCTGGCGACGATCAAGACGCCCGAATTCCGCCCGCAGATGTCCACCGTCCGGCCCCGATCCACGAAGCCGGCGCCCGTCGATGCGTCGAGGACGGGAGAGATCGTTCGGCTGCCCTTCGATCCGGCCCTTCGCGACGGCCGCGTACGACGGATCGGTTTCAAGGCGAACGAGGGCGAAGAGGTCGACATCCAGTCCGCCGACGTCGTCGTCTCCGGAGGCAAGGGACTCAAAAAGGCCGAGAACTTCGCCCTCATCCGGGAACTCGCGGAAAAGCTCGGGGGCTCCATCGGCGCGTCGCGCGACGCCGTCGACCGGGCGTGGATCGGATACCCGCACCAGGTGGGGCTCAGCGGCAAGACCGTGACGCCCAAGCTGTACGTCGCCGCCGGAATTTCCGGCGCGATCCAGCACCTCGCGGGAATGAAGACGGCCGAAACGATCGTCGCGATCAACAGCGATCCCGACGCCCAGATCTTCCGGGTCGCCGATTACGGCATCGTCGGAGATCTCTTCGAAGTCCTGCCGCTCCTGAACGAACGTCTCTCCAGGGAGGTCGGTTCCAAATGAACTACAACAAGGTGACACCCGAAATCGTCGAACGGCTCGCCGCGATCGTCGGCGCGCGCCACGTCGTCACGAGCGAGGAAAAGATGGAGTCGTTCTCCCACGACGAGACGCCGGTCGAACAGTACGCGCACATGCCGGAGGTCGTCGTCGCTCCGCGGACCGCGCAGGAGATCGCGGAGATCATGAAGCTCGCCAACGCGGAACTCATCCCGGTCACCCCGTACGGAGCCGGGAGCGGCCTGTCGGGCGGCGCGATTCCCGTCTTCGGCGGCATCGTCATCTCCAACGAACGCATGAACAAGATCCTCGAAATCGACTACGACAACATGATGGTCGTCGTCGAACCCGGCGTGGTCACGAACGACATCAACGCGCCCATCGCCGAGCACGGGCTGTTCTACGCGGGCTACCCGATGAGCGTCGAGACGTGCTTCGTCGGCGGCAACGTCGCGGAAAACGCGGGCGGCGGCAAGGCCGTCAAGTACGGCGTCACGGGGCGCTACGTCATGGGAATGGAGCTCGTGACGCCGACGGGCGAGATCGTTCAGCTCGGCGGCAAGCTCGTCAAGGACGTCACGGGATACGACATCAAGCAGCTCATCGTCGGTTCGGAGGGGACGCTCGGCTTCGTCACGAAGGTCATCCTCAAGCTCTCCCCGCTGCCGAAGTTCAAGGTCGACCTGCTCGTCCTCTTCAGGGACCCGAAGTCGGCGATCAACATGGTGCCCGTCATCATGTCCAAGGGCGGCATCATCCCGACGTCGATCGAGTTCATGGACAAGCTCTCCTGCCAGACATCCTGCGAATACCTCAACGAGCACCTTCCGTATCACGAGGCGGGCGCCATGCTGCTCATCGAGGTGGACGGCACGCGGCAGGACGCGGTTTCCGAGGACGCCGAGACGATCGGCGAACTCTGCCTCGAAAACGGGGCGATCGAGGCGTACGTCGCGGACAACTACACGACGCAGGAACGCTGCTGGAGCGTCCGGCGCAACATCGCCGAGGCGTTCAAGGTCGTCAGCCCGCATCAGAGCCTCGAGGACATCGTCGTCCCGATCGCCGCGATTCCGGCGTTCATCCCCGAGGTCGAAAAGATCGCCGAAAAGTACGACATCCTGATCCCCTCCTACGGGCACGCGGGCGACGGCAACCTCCACTCCACGCTCGTCAAGAACCCGAAGCACAGCATGGAGCAGTGGTTCGACATCGAGAAGAAGGCCGTCGTCGAACTCTACGAGGTCGTCAAGAAGCTCGGCGGAACGATCAGCGGCGAGCACGGCATCGGCTGCAAGCGCAAGCCCTTCATGAACATCGTGTCGGGTCCGCAGGAGCTGGAGCTGATGCGGCGCATCAAGAGGGCGTTCGACCCGAACAACATCATGAACCCCGGCAAGATCTTCGACATGGAATAGCGGACCGGGGAGAACGGGGAGAGGAGGAGACGACATGGCGCGGATCTCGCTGCCCTACGGCGCGAAACATCTGACGGCGGACATCCCCGATGATCGGCTTGCGGGGGTGCTCGTCTCCAGGGCGCACGAATACAGGCCGGACAAGAGCGAAGAGGGACTCGTGCTCGCGGCGCTCGCAAATCCGGTCGGCTCTCCGAGGCTGCGCGACCTCGCCCGGGGACGGAAAAACATCGTCATCATCTCGAGCGACCACACGCGCCCGGTTCCGAGCCGCGTCACGATGCCTCCGCTCCTGGCGGAGATCCGCGCGGGCGCGCCGGACGCGGATCTCACGATCCTCGTCGCGACGGGCGGACATCGGGCGTCGACACGGGAGGAACTCGTCGCGAAATACGGAGAGGACATCGTCCGGACGACCCGGATCGTCATGCACGACAGTCACGACGAAAGCGCCCACGTGGGCATCGGCGTGCTGCCGTCGGGCGGCAGCCTCGATCTGGACAAAACGGCATGGGAGGCGGACCTTCTCGTGGCGGAGGGCTTTATCGAGCCGCACTTCTTCGCGGGGTTCTCGGGGGGACGAAAGAGCGTCCTCCCGGGGATCGTGAGCTACCCCACCGTCATGGCGAACCACTGCTCCGAGTTCATCGCGAGCGACCGCGCCCGGACGGGAATCCTCGACGGAAATCCGCTTCACGTCGACATGCTCTACGCGGCCGAAAAGGCGCGGCTCGCGTTCATCCTCAACGTCGTCATCGACGCGGACAAACACGTCATCGCCGCGTTCGCGGGGCACAGGGAACGGGCCCACGAGGCCGGATGCGCGTTCGTGTCCGATCTCGCGGGCGTCGACGCGCGCCCGGCCGACATCGTCATCACGAGCAACGGGGGGTATCCGCTCGACCAGAACATCTACCAGTCCGTCAAGGGCATGACGGCCGCCGAGGCTTCGTGCAAGCCGGGCGGGGTCATCATCATCGCCTCGGAATGCAGCGACGGCCACGGGGGCGAGAGCTTCTACCGCGCGTTCGCCGAGGAACCTTCGGTTCAAAAGATCATGGACGGAATTCTCGCGCGCGGCCGCGACGAGACGATCCCCGACCAGTGGGAGATACAGGTTCTCGCCCGGATTCTCCTGAAATACACGGTCATCATGGTCACCGGCGTCCCCCGCGAGATCGTGGAGAACATGTCCATGAAGTGGGCGTGCGACATGGGAACAGCCATTTCGATGGCGAAAGCCATAACGGGAGGTGACCATTCGACCTTTACGGTGATTCCCGACGGCATCGCCGTCATCGTCCGGCAATAGCAGCAAGCAGCATTCAGGCGTCACATTTCACGTCACGGCATCGTTCCTTTTTATGAAATGTTCCCGGAACCGCACAATGTGGTCCATCAATGAACACATAAAGGGAGGATTGACGAAATGTACGCTTTTCTGGCCTTTCTGCCCATTCTCGTCGCTATCGTTCTGATGGTCAGCTTCAACTGGCCCGCGAAAAAAGCGCTCCCGGTCTCCTGGCTCCTGACGGTCATCGTCGGCCTGTTCGCCTGGAATATGAGCTTCCGGCACATCGCCGCATTCACGGTATTCGGCGCGCTGAGCGCATTCGACGTTCTGGTCATCATCTTCGGCGCCATCCTGATCCTGAACACGCTGACGATTTCCGGCGCCATGACGACGATCAACAACGGCTTCAGCGACATCACCCACGACCGCCGCGTCCAGGCGATCATCATCGGCTGGATGTTCGGCGCCTTCATCGAGGGCGCGGCCGGATTCGGAACCCCCGCCGCCCTGGCCGGCCCGTTGCTCGTCGGCCTCGGCTTCCCACCGCTCGCCGCGGCCATCGTCGCGCTCATCTTCAACAGCACGCCGGTCTCCTTCGGCGCGGTCGGAACGCCCATCGCGGGCGCAATGTCCACGCTGGCGAGCGACCTCCAGGCGGTCAGCGCCAATCCGGAAATCTTCCGGCTCACGCTCACGAACTGGGTCGCGATGTTCCACGGCATGGTCGGCATCTTCCTTCCGCTGCTGGCCATGTGCCTTCTCACCTGGTATTTCGGCGAGAAGAGGTCGTTCAAGGGCGGTCTCGAAGTCGCGCCGTTCGCGATCTTCGCCGGCCTCGCCTTCGTGGTTCCCTACGTTCTCATCGCCCGGTTCTTCGGCCCGGAGCTTCCCTCCCTGGCCGGCGCGTTCATCGGCCTCGGCATCGTCGTCACGGCCGCGAAGAAGGGCTTCCTGATGCCCAAAACCACGTGGGATTTCCCGGACAAGTCGAAATGGGACGCATCGTGGAAATCCGTGAGCGAAACCGGAGACATCGGCGAAGCGAAGATGTCCCTTCTCAAGGCCTGGGCGCCCTATATCCTGATCGCGGCCATTCTGGTCGTCACGAGAATCCCGGCGCTCGGGCTGAAAGGGCTGCTGTCCGCCCAGAAGATCTTCATCCCCAACATCCTCGGCGTCGAGAAACTGACCTACGGGTTCGCGTGGGCGTACCTTCCGGGCACGATCCCGTTCATCCTGATCGCGCTCGTCACGCACGTCCTTCACGGCATGAGCCTCGCCCAGGTCAAGCAGGCGTGGGGCAAGACCTTCAAACAGATCACCGGCGCGGCCATAGCGCTCGTCGCGGGCGTCGCGATGGTGCAGATCATGCTGAAGTCCGGCGCGAACGGAGCGGGGCTCGACAGCATGCTGGCCACGCTGGCCAAGGCCATCGCGAGCGGAACGGGGACGCTCTACGTGTGGTTCGCGCCGTTCGTCGGCGTTCTCGGCGCCTTCATGTCCGGGTCGAACACCGTCTCGAACATCCTGTTCTCGTCGCTCCAGTTCAACACGGCCCACATCCTCGGCATGCCGGAGATCCTGATCGTCACGCTCCAGGTCGTCGGCGGCGCGGTGGGAAACATGATCTGCGTCAACAACGTCGTGGCCGTCTGCGCCACAGTGGGCTGCCCCGATGCGGAGGGAATCATCATCCGCCGGAACTCAATCCCGTGCTTCATCTACGCGATCATCGTCGCGGCGGTCATGGCGTATCTCATCTCGAAAGGCTTCAATCCGCTCCCGCTGAAACTCTAGGGAGCCCGAACAAAACAACGGCGCGAAAAGCGACGCCCTCGGTCGGAGGAACGAAGCGGGCTTCCCGGGTTGCCGGGAAGCCCGCTTTTTGTCGTGTGCGCCCTGCTGTGAACGGGTCAGAACGACCTGCGCGATGCCCGCATGGGCCGGGATGGGCGTCGTCAACGCCGGAGCTGCTCCGGGCGTGGCCACGAGTTGAAAGATGTAGCTGAATCATGAAAAATACATTCTACGAATTTTTCGCCGAAATATTGATTTTTGTAAACATGCGACATGAAAATCGGAATATGCGACGAGGGGGTTCCGACGGCCCGGAACCCCCTCGTTTTTTGAAAGAAAGGGCGCTCAAGCCCCGCTTATTTTGCGAAAAGGCGCTTTCGTTCGATATAGAGATCGCAGAGCGAGTAAGCCAGCATGATGAACGAGGATACCGGCATGCAGGAATACAGCAGCGACTTCGGGATCTGGAAGACCGTCGTCAGCTCCGTCGCGCGCAGGGTCAGCAGGAGCGAATACCAGAAGAAGACCGCCTGGAACGCGACGCAGAGCGCCGCCACCAGCACGCGATACCACGCGCGGGCGCGCTCTCCCGAAAGGCGCGGGGAAATCCAGTCGCCGACGCAGAAATGCCCCTTCGTCGTCCACAGAAGCGCCGCACCGTAAAACACGAGCGCGGCGAAACACATCTCGACGATCTCGTCGAACCAGTGCATCGATACGAGCGGCAGAAGGCGTTGGATGAAGGCCGCGGCATCCGAATAGCCCCTGTCCGTCAGCGCGATGCTCAGATCGTTCGTGAGACGCAGAAGGACGTTCGCGACCAGGAGGAGCGACAGCGCGATGAGCAGGGCAATGGAAAACCGGCGAAGGAAGCCGCGGATCGTCGCATCGAGTTTCGGAAACAGCTCCGCCATCTCACATTCCCCCCATCATCAGCCGCGGCAGGAACAGCGCGATGCCCGGCACGAACGCGATCACGACGGTCAGCACAAAGATGACGACGAGATACGGCAACACGGCGCGGGACAGCGGAATGACGCCGACCTTCGCGAAGCTGTCCACCGCGAACAGACACATGCCCACGGGCGGC
>CALMZW010000226.1 GCA_937870605.1 uncultured Synergistaceae bacterium | reverse complement strand
GAGGCTGAACATCCTCATCAAGCTCATGTCCGTTATCGCCCTTGTACTGGCTCCTCTCTTCATATAACCGGAAAACAATACGTTGTTCATAGGCGGGGGGAGGGACGACTGTCCTTCCCCCCGTGTTTTCTTCGAAAGGGGGGACGCCATGTCCGATTCCGTGCGACTCATCAAGGAAAGACTGGATATCGTTGAACTCATCGGCGAGTATGTCAGGCTCAGAAAGGCCGGGAAGAATTATCAGGGGTTGTGTCCGTTTCATTCGGAAAAGACTCCTTCCTTCTCCGTTTCGCAGGAGCGGCAGACGTACCACTGCTTCGGATGCAACAGGGGCGGAGACATCTTCAGCTTCCTTATGGAAATTGAAGGTCTGGGCTTTTCCGAGGCGCTGGAAAATCTCGCGGGAAGAGCCGGAGTGGAACTCCCCAAACAGGAACGCCTTCAGACGAGATCGCTTTCGGATGTTATGGAGATGGCGTCGCAATGGTTTCGCGATCGCCTCCGGGAGAGCGACGGAGAGGTTGCGCGTGCGTATCTGAAGCGACGGAACCTTTGCGCCCCGGAAATCCTCGAACGTTTTTCGATCGGATGGGCCCCCTCCGCATGGGATGGACTCTGGACCTTTCTTCGAAAGAAAGGCGTAACGGAAAAGGACGCAACGGACTGCGGCCTCGTCATGCAAGGCAAGCACGGAGTGTACGACCGTTTCAGGGGACGCGTCATCTTTCCCATCCGGGACGGCTCCGGCAGGCTCGTCGCATTCGGCGGCCGCATCATCGACGGAGAGGGCGCCAAGTACATCAACAGTCCGGAAGGGATCCTGTACAGCAAGAGGAGGACCCTGTATCTTCTGGATAAGGCGAAGCAATCTATCCGCGAGAAGAAACGCGTGATTCTGGTCGAGGGATATATGGACGCCCTCCGCCTACAGATTCACGATTACACGGAAACGGTCGCCTCCCTCGGCACCGCGTTGACGGAGGAGCAGGCGCAACAGCTGAACCGCCTCTCTGACCGCTGTTGCATCTGCTATGACGCAGATGCGGCAGGGCAGGAGGCGACGATCCGGAGCATGTACATCCTCCAGAAGACGGGGCTTTCCGTTTCGGTCGTCCGGATTCCGGTCGGCAAGGATCCGGACGAGCTTCTGCAGAGCGCCGACGGTCACGAGCTGTTTGAAGAAGCGTTGCGGAAAGCGCTTCCTCTTGTGTCGTATCACATCGCGGCCCGGCGCTCCCTTCTCGATGCTCCGGAAACAAGAAAGAAGGCGACCGAGGATATCGTTGAGGGACTGCGCAGCCTTGGACCTGTGGACGCGGAACCGTTTCTTTCAAAGGCTTCGGAGGCGCTTGGTCTTTTTCCGCATGTTCTCAGGGAGATCCTCTATGGAAACGGTTCAAAAAAGGTCGAAAATACGGTCTCCCGTGACGCGCCGGTGCAAAAAAGCACTGCCCCGGATTGCACAGACTGTCCCGCAATGGAAGCAGCACTCTGTTTCATGCTGTGGCGTGACATTAAGAGACGTCGGGAGAGCGAGCCCCACGTCCTGCTCGGCCTTTTTTCTCACGACACCGTCCGGGCTGTCGCCGAAGCAATCCTGTCAGGGTCTTCCGTTCAGGATCTCGAGTCCCAGTGGCTGTCCATGGGCGAAACCGCGCCTCTGCACATCCTTGCGCTGGGTGGCGAAACCGCCGATACTTTCGGGGGATTGAACGGATGGGACGCGCTCGTCTCCGAACTCGGGCGAAGGCGTGACAAGCGTGAGTACGAGGATTTGAAGAAGGCCATGCAGCATGGCGCAGCCACGCAGGAGGATATCGAACGATTTCGGGAACTGGCCGTCGCCCTCAAGGGAATGGGAAGGAGCAATTGAAATGAGAAGCGCTGATTTGTTATACTCTGTCGGGTTTGTGTACGCCGGAACATGATTCGCGTCGATCTCTTTCTGAAGCTTTCAAGGCTTGTAAAACGGCGAACCATCGCACAGGAGATGGCGGATATCGGGGCCGTGCGTGTCAACGAACGCGTTGCAAAGCCTTCGACCCCGGTTCGGAAGGGCGATATCGTCGATATAGCCTATACCGCGCGGGTAGTTCGCGTTCGGGTTGGCGAGGATGAGGAAGCGCGTCTCAGAAGGCCGGGCCTCGTTCCGTTCGACGTTCTTGAAGAGCGGAAGGTCGATCCTGCGACGCGTCCCTGGTGACGAATGCCTGTTCCCGCAAGGCGGGAAGAAGGGGGGAAACACATGAGTGCGATTATCGGAGTTCATGGTCGGGAAATACTTGATTCCCGGGGCAATCCGACCGTCGAGGCCGAAGTCTGGCTTGAAAGCGGCGTGATCGGAACGGCGGCCGTTCCGTCGGGAGCGTCCACCGGAAGTTTTGAAGCGGTTGAAGTTCGTGACGGGGGACCGAGATACGGAGGAAAGGGCGTCCTGCGCGCTGTTTCCGCAGTCAACGAAACGATTGGTCCCGAGATCATCGGAATGGACGCTTCCTCGCAGGAAGAGATCGATGCCGCCATGATCGCTCTGGATGGGACGGCGAACAAATCCCGTCTCGGCGCGAACGCGATTCTGGGTGTTTCTCTCGCGTGCGCCCGAGCCGCGGCCCGGGAACAGGATCTTCCGCTCTGGTCGTACATCGGCGGGCTCGGCCCATTTGTGCTTCCGACCCCGATGATGAATATCATCAACGGCGGAGCGCACGCCGACAATACGCTCGATATCCAGGAGTTCATGATCGTCCCAGTCGGCGCGTCGAGCTTTCCCGAGGGATTGCGGATGGCGGTCGAGGTCTATCATTGCCTCAAGGGGATTCTCAAGAAGAAAGGACTGAGCACCGGGGTGGGCGATGAGGGCGGTTTCGCGCCAAACCTCTCGACGAACCGTGAAGCCCTTTCCCTTATCGTCGAAGCTGTCGCGAAAGCCGGGTATGCGCCCGGGAAGGACATCTCTCTCGCCCTCGACGTGGCTGCGTCCGAACTTTTCAAGGACGGCGCGTATTCCTTCGAGGGAGAAAAACGGACGTTTACACCGGAAGAGCTTGTCGGATATTATGAAACACTCGTGACGGAGTTCCCCGTTCTTTCCATCGAGGACGGCATGGCGGAGGACGACTGGAACGGCTGGGGCCTGCTCACGAAGCGCTTGGGATCGCGCATCCAGATCGTTGGAGACGATCTCTTCGTGACCAATCCGGAACGCCTTGCGAGAGGAATCCGCGAGGGAATCGCGAACTCCGTGCTGGTCAAGTTGAACCAGATCGGGACCCTGACGGAGACGCTTCGGGTTATCGATATGGCGATCAGGAACGGGTATTCTCCGGTTATTTCGCATCGTTCGGGAGAGACCGACGACTCTTTCATCAGCGATCTTGCTGTTGCAACGGCGGCAGGTCAGATCAAGACCGGAGCGCCGGCGAGAATCGACCGCGTGGCGAAGTACAATCAACTGTTGCGCATTCATGAAGAACTGGGGGACCGAAGCGAGTATGCCGGAAAAACGCGTATTCGCTCCTGCGTCTAGCCCCGTACATATCCTGATGGAGGTGTGTTCCATGAAACATATCGTTGCGACAAAGAAAGCTCCTGCGGCTGTCGGTCCGTACAACCAGGCGATCGTCGCCGGCGATTTCGTGTTTTGTTCCGGTCAGATCCCCATTGATCCCGAGACGGGGGCGATGGTCAACGGCGGTTTCGCCGAGCAGACGGAACAAGTCCTGAAAAACGTCAGCGCCGTTTTGTCTGCGGAGAACCTTACGCTCCTGAACGTTGTCAAGGCGACGGTCTTCGCAACGGATATGGCGGCCTTCCCAGTCGTCAATGAAGTCTACGCCCGCTTTTTCGCTTCGGAGCCGCCGGCGCGTTCGTTTGTCCAGGTTGGGGCGCTCCCGAAGGGCGCGCTCGTGGAGATCGAGGTCATTGCATACAAGGGATAACGAGGGCGGACGCATACCGGGACGGAGGGCGGAAAGCATGAGAATTGCGGAGCCGACGGTGGAACGGCTGGTCCAGTACCATCGTCTGCTGGAACAACTTTCCTCCGAGGGGAGAAAGGTTGTTTCGTCGCAAGAGATCGGTCAGATGCTGTCTCTCAAGGCAAGTCAGGTGCGGAAGGATCTGTCGTACTTCGGCGAGATCGGGAAACGCGGCGTCGGGTATCACGTTGATCGGCTTTTCGAGCATATCAGCGGCATTCTGGCGTCACCGAAAAAATGGCCGATCGCGCTTGTCGGCGTCGGAAGGCTCGGTGAAGCGTTGTTGGGACATCGCGCCTTCAGAAGTGAAAAATTCGATATCCAGGCGTTGTTCGACGTCGATCCGGAGAAGGTCGGGACGAACGTCATGGGAATCCCCTGTTTTCACATGGACACAGCTGCGGAGGAAATTCGCCGCCTCGGAATACAGGTAATCATTCTGACGGCGCCGTCTTCTGTTGCGCAGCTTTGTGTGGATACCCTGACGGCAGCGGGCGGCATCCGGGGGATATTGAATTTCTCCCCTGTTTCCATCGTGACGCCGCCGGACGTCCTTGTCTACAGCGTCGATATTTCGGTGGAGCTGGAAAAGCTCCTTTTCTACCTCAAGGGCCGCGAAGAGTGACCCTTTTCGTTGAGGGATGGTACAATAAAGCGTCGGATTATGCGGCGGGACTTTCATTAATAGAGGGGGCGTGTGTCTTTGAATCAGCAACAATGCGGACAATTGGCAGGAGGTGAGGGCGGAGCGCAGGGCGGCATCCTTGGGATGTTGTTTCCTCTGGCCCTTTTCGTTCTCATTTTTTACTTCTTCATCATTCGTCCTCAAAAGAAACGGCAAAAGCAGCACGACGAACTCCTTGCATCGATGACCCGTGGAGACCAGGTCGTGACTGCGGGAGGCTTCTTCGGGTATATCCGCGAGGTTAAGGAAGACAGCTTCATCATCGAAATCTCCGACGGGGTGAAGGTCAGGATCCTCAAGTCCTCCATTTCGAGCAAGCGTCCCGCCGACGTCGCGAAGACCCCGGCAGACGCGCCTGCGAAGGAAGAAACAACAGGAAAATAGCGGCTATTTACGTTTGAGAGCAAACAAATATAGCGGCAGAACGTTCCCCGCTATATTTGTTTGTTTTGTGTTTTACCATTCTTGAAGTCGTTCGTATGAGGAGGAGTTTGGGATGTTGAGAAAGGACCGGTGGCGGCTCGGAATCGTATTTCTTGTCGTTGTGGTCGCCCTCGTCGCTGTGTTCCCCGTCAACGGGAGGATCAAGCTCGGCCTGGACCTGAAAGGCGGAGCGCACATCGTCCTCCAGGCGAAAGGGACGCCGGATAATCCGGTAAACGAGGACAGTCTCGCCCGTTTGCTTGCAGTTCTCCGCAACAGGATTGACCAATATGGCGTTGCGGAACCAGTCATTCAACGCCAGGGAAAGGATCGTGTGATTATCGATCTGCCCGGCGTTCAGGATCCGGAAGCGGCTCTCGAACTGATCGGAAAGACCGCTCTTCTCGAGTTCCGGAAGGTTCTTGAGGCGACGCAGCCTGTTCCCCCGGGCCCCCAACGGAAGAATTACGGGAGCGACGACGAGTTCAACCAGGCGCAGAAGCGATGGGATGCGGCGAAAGCTGATATCGACGCGCAGCGCGACTCGCTGAAAACGAAGGCGAATCCCTTCGAGGGGATCATCGTCGCCACAGATGCGGAAGGAAGGGCGTTCCTTCTGGGGAAGGCGTTGGTGAGCGGGAAACACCTCAAGGATGCGAAGACGTCGTATGACAACATCGGGCGCCCTGTCGTAACGCTCTCTTTCAATTCCGAGGGCGCGAACCTGTTTGATAAGGCGACGGCCGACAACGTCGGGAAGCAGATCGCCATCGTTCTGGACGGTCTCGTGGTTTCCGCGCCGGTTGTTCAGGAACGGATCAGCGGAGGAAATGCGCAGATTTCCGGTCGTTTCTCCGTGCCGGAAGCCCAGCGTCTTGCGATTATGCTTCGCGCGGGTGCGCTCCCCGTGGCCGTGGACGTTATCGAGAACCGCTCGGTCGGACCGAGCCTCGGAGCGGATTCCATCCGTTCGGGACTTCAGGCGGGGCTTGTCGGCGCAGTCCTCGTGTTCCTGTTTATGCTGCTGTACTACCGCTTCCTGGGGCTGGCTGCGGATTGCGCTTTGGCCGTGGCGGTGCTTCTGCTCTTCGCCGGCATGATCGCCGTGAAGGGAACCCTGACCATGCCGGGAATCGCGGGGATCGTTCTGACGATAGGAATGGCGGTCGACGGCAATGTACTCATCTATGAACGGATGAAGGAAGAGCTCCGCGCCGGAAAAACCCGTCTCGCAGCTATTGACGCCGGCTTCCGGAAGGCGCTGACGACGATTCTGGACTCCAACATCACAACGCTTATCGCAGCTGCTGTTCTGTACTACTTCGGAAGCGGTCCGGTCCGGGGCTTTGCGGTGACATTGAGCATCGGTATTGTGGCGAGCGTCTTTTGTAACGTCGTGGTGACGCGGGCTCTGCTCCAAGTCTTCTCCGGCGTGCGGACACAGCGGTCCTGAGGGGGGAGTCGGGCGTGAAAACGACAAAAATCGATTTTATGGGAAAACGGCGGTTTGCTCTCCTTTTCAGCGCTATCGTTATACTGGCGAGCCTGCTTCTTCTGATGGTTCGGGGATTGAATCTCGGAATAGACTTCACCGGCGGAAATCTGGTGCAGGTCGAATTCGAAAAGGACGTCAGCGTTGCGGAAGTTCGGGAGGCCCTTTCGAAAAACAATCAGGGAAACGCTGTTATCCAGGCCTACAACGCCAAAGGCGTGATTATTCGCATAGCCGCCGATAAGGAAGAAGACCGGAAAGTCCTTGGAGAAACGCTGAAAGCTTCTTTCCCGGGAGCGAAAGTCGTCCGGTTTGAAAAGGTCGGTACCGTCGTCGGTTCGGAGCTTCGACGGGAAGCGGTCATCGCATTGTGCATCGCTCTTGTCG
>CALMZW010000225.1 GCA_937870605.1 uncultured Synergistaceae bacterium | reverse complement strand
GATATTTTCGGATGAAACAACCGCGTGCGACCGGCCCGCACAGTCCTACAGTCACGAAAACGACCGGCTCCTTCACGCCCGATACGCGACCTCGCCGTTCACCAACGTGAGGCGGACGCTTGTCCGCGCGTCGAGAGGGTCGCCGTCCCAGACGACGATGTCGGCGTCCTTGCCGGGTTCGAGCGTTCCGACGCGGTCCTGGATTCCCAGATGCTCCGCGGCGCCCAGCGTGACGCACCGGAGCGCGGCCTCGCGCGGCAGCCCCGCCTTGACGGCCAGCGCGACGCAGACGGACAGGTGTTCGAGCGGGATGACGGGGTGGTCGGTGATGATGCACAGGTGCACCCCCGCCTTGTAGAGGATGGGGAGCGTCTCCCACGTCTTGTTGCGCAGCTCGATCTTCGGCTTGCCCGTCAGCGTCGGGCCGACGGCCGCCATGACGTTGTTTTCCGCGAGAAAGTCCGCGATCAGGTGTCCTTCGGTGCAATGTTCGATCGTGAGCCGGACGCCGAATTCCTTCGCGATCCGGACGGCCGTCGCAATGTCGTCGCAGCGATGGGCGTGCACGCGAAGCGGCAGCGTCCCGTCGAGAACCGGGAGCATGGCCTCCCACGCGAGGTTGCGCTCGAAGGCGTCCCCTTTCGTTTCGGCCTGTTCCCTTTTCGCGCGATAGTTCGCGGCGTTGACGAGCGCGCTTCGCATCAGCGCGGCGTTGCCCATGCGCGTGTTGGGGAGCTTGTTCTTTTCCTTGTAGACGCGGATGGGGTTCTCGCCGAGCGCGGCCTTCATTCCCGACGGCGCGACCATGACCATCCGGTCCGCAACGTCGGGCTTCGTTTTGATGACCGCGCCCTGCCCGCCGATGATGTTGCCGCTGCCCGGCAGCGTCTGGACGCAGGTGACGCCTCCGCGCAGCGCGTCGGCGAAGGCCGTGTCGTCCTGGTAGATCGCGTCGAGGATCCGGAGCTGCGGCGCGACCGGGTCCACCATGTCGTTCGCGTCCTCCATCGCCTCGGGGAATCCGTCGCAATAGGTTCCGATGTGCGTATGCGCGTCGATGAAGCCGGGTGTCACCGTCGTTCCGGTCACATCGAAAACCTCGCACCCCTCGGGCGCCGTTCCCTTTTCTTCGACGGAGACGATCTTTCCCGCGTCGATCACGACGCAGGCGTCCCTGAGGACGCGCCCCGCCATCGTTTCCACCGTGCCGTGAAGCAATGCTTTCTTCGTCATGCCATACCCTCCCGGAATTCCGCCGCCGCATCCGGGATGCGAGCGACGTCCGGGATGCGCGATGTGCGGGCGTTCGTTCCGAACGCTGACGGATATTGTACACGATGGGAGCGGTGAAAATTTCCGTACGATTGCGTACTGACCAATGTTGACAAACATCAAAAAGCCGCTATACTTTGCTCATAGGTCAGGGTACATCAGACTTTTCTGCGACCATTCGTGTCGCACTACCGGGAGGGAGACTCGAATGAAAAAATCAGTGGGAATCGATCTTGGAACGACGAACTCCGTCATCGCGGTCATCGAGGCCGGAGCGCCGGAGGTTATCGCGAACGCGGAGGGGAACCGGACCACTCCCTCCGTCGTCGCGTTCACGAAGGACGGAGACCGCCTCGTGGGGTCGCTCGCGAAGCGGCAGGCCACGCTGAACCCCGAAGGAACGGTCTATTCGGTCAAGCGGTTCATGGGACGCAAGTTCTCGGAGGTCGCTTCGGAGCGCGCGATCGTGCCGTACAAGGTCATCGAAGGCGCGAACGGAGCGGTGCGCTTCGAGGTCTCGGGACACGACTACGCCCCGGAGGAGATCAGCGCACAGGTGCTCAAGAAACTGGCGACCGACGCCGGCGCGTATCTCGGCGAGAAGATCACGGATGTCGTCATCACCGTGCCCGCGTACTTCAACGACGCGCAGCGGCAGGCGACGAAGGACGCCGCGAGCATCGCGGGGCTCAACGTGCTGCGGATCATCAACGAACCGACGGCCGCCGCGCTCGCCTACGGTCTCGACAAGAAGAAGGAACAGAAGATCATGGTCTTCGACCTCGGCGGCGGGACGTTCGACGTGTCGCTGCTCGACATCGGGGACGGCGTCGTCGAGGTTCTGTCGACGTCGGGTGATACGCACCTGGGCGGCGACGATTTCGACCGCGTGGTCGTGGACTGGCTCGCGGACGAGTTCAAACGCGAGAGCGGCATCGACCTCCGAAAGGACAAGCAGGCGCTCCAGCGTCTGACCGAGGCCGCGGAGAAGGCGAAGTGCGAGCTGTCCTCGCGAACGAGCACCGACGTGAGCCTGCCCTTCATCACGGCGGACGCGACGGGGCCGAGACACCTTTCGACGGCTCTGACGCGGGCGAAGTTCGACCAACTCACGGCGCATCTCGTTGAGCGCTGCCGCGTGCCGGTCGAGGACGCCATCAGGTCGGCGAAGCTCTCCGTTTCGGATATCGACGAAGTGGTTCTGGTCGGCGGCTCGACGCGGATTCCGGCCGTTCAGGAATTGGTGCGGAAGATGACGGGCGGCAAGCAGCCGAACATGTCGGTCAACCCCGACGAGGTCGTCGCGGTCGGCGCGGCGGTCCAGGCGGGCGTTCTGTCCGGCCAGATGAAGGACGTTCTGCTGCTCGACGTGATTCCGCTGTCGCTCGGCGTTGAGACGATGGGCGGCGTCATGACGAAGATCGTCGAGAAGAACACGACGATCCCGGTGCGCAAGAGCGAGACCTTCTCTACCGCCGAGGACAACCAGCCCGCGGTGGACATCGTGATTCTCCAGGGGGAGCGCGAGATGGCGCGGGACAACCGCGTGCTCGGGAATTTCAAGCTGGAGGGCATCCGGACCGCGCCGCGCGGCACGCCGCAGATCGAAGTGACGTTCGACGTGGACGCGAACGGCATCCTGAACGTCACGGCGAAGGACCGCGATACGGGCAAGGAGCAGCGCATCACGATTTCCGGCTCGACGAGCCTCGACAAGGGCGAGGTGGACCGGATGATCCGGGAGGCGCAGGAACACGCGGCGGAAGACCGCAAAAAGAAGGAGACGGCCGAGGCGCGCAACGAGCTTGAGGCGTCGTCGTATCAGCTCGGAAAGGCGCTCGAAAGCGCGCAGGGGCTGCCGGAGAACGACGCGGCGAGGGCGAGGACGCTCATCGACGAGGCGAAGACGATTCTGAAAAACGACGCCGCGACGATCGAACAGATCCGCGTCGCGATCTCGGACGTCAAGCAGATGCTCCAGATCGTGACATCGCGCCCGGCTGCGAGCGGCGCGGACGCCTCGCAGGGGAGCGGAAGCGATTCCCGAAAACAGGACGACAACGTCGTGGACGCGGAGTTCGTGGACCAGGGCGGCGCGCAGTCGTAGAACGACGGACGCTCGCGCTGTTACACATATAAATGGGGAAGATCCCGAATCTCACGGGGATCTTCCCCGATTTTTTGGGGGCTCCGCTCGCCCGCCTATTCTCCGCCGAGCGCGTTCAGCAGTTCGCGGGCCGCGATCTGCACCGGATCCCACGGCATCGAGAAGGGCGGCGCGTACCCGAGGTCGAGATCCACGATCTGCGCCACGGTCATTTCGCCCTGGATCGCGGTCGCGAGGATGTCGATGCGTTTCGCGGCGCCCTGCCCGCCGACGATCTGGCCGCCGAGCAGCCGTCCGCTTTCCTTTGAGGCCGTCAGCCGGACATGGATGTCCTCCGCCTGCGGATAGTATCCCGCACGGGTCTTGCTCCGGATGGTCGACGAAACGACCGGGATGTTCCACTCGGCCGCTTCCCTCTCGTTCAGCCCGGTTCGGGCGACTTCATACCGGCAGTGTTTGCTCATGGCCGTTCCGAGGACGCCCGGAAGGACGGCGTCGCCTCCGCCCATCGTGATGCCCGCGACGCGCCCGGCCTTGTTCGCGACCGTCCCGAGCGCTATATGGACCGGAACCCCCGTCAGCAGGTGGACGACCTGGGCGCAGTCTCCGGCGCTCCAGATCCCTTCGACCGACGTTCGCATCCGCCGGTCCACCGCGACGCTCCCCTTCGGGCCGAGCGGCAGTCCCGCGGACGCGGCCAGTCCGGAGTCGGGCCGGACGCCGAGCCCCAGGACCACGATGTCCGCCTCGATCGTCCGGTTCTCCGTCACGACGGCCCGGACGCGCCCCGAATCCGTTTCGAACCCCGTGATCGCCTCGTTCAGGAGGAGCTTCGTCCCCGTCTGGGTTATGGCCTCCCCGATGAGGGACGCGATGTCCGGGTCGAAGCCGCCCATGACCTGCGGCGCCCTGTCGACCAGCGTGACATCCAGCTTCTTCAGGCAGAAGGCCTCCGCCATTTCGAGGTCGATGTATCCGCCTCCGACGACGACGGCCTTTCGCGGCTCCTGTCCCAGAAGGTGCTGGTAGACCGAGATGCCGGTCTCCAGCGTTCCCAGGCTGAAGATCCCCTCCGCTCCGGCGCCCGGAACGTCCGGGACGATCGGTCGGGCCCCGGTCGCGATCAACAGTTTGTCGAAGAAATCCGTATGCTCCCTGCCGTTTTCGAGATTCCGGACGCGGAGCGAGCGCTTCGGGATATCGATGGCGAGAACGTCGTGACGGACGCGGACGTCGATGTTCCCCCGGCTGCGAAACTCGTCGGGCGATCGCACCACGAGCCGCCGTTCGCTGTCAACGAGGCCGCCGATGTAGTAGGGCATGCCGCAGGCGGAATAGGAACAATAGCCGCTTCGTTCGTACACCACGATATCGGCGTCGGGCCTTCGCTTGCGGATCTGCCCGGCGGCGGACATTCCCGCGGCGTCGCCGCCGACGATGACGCACCGCTCCTTTTCCATGATGACCCCTCCCCCGTTGTCCTGTTTCGAATAGTGTAGCACACCGCCGGAGCACCCGAATTGCACGCTTTTGCGGTATAATTTATGGTTGCTACAGCGGCGTCTTTGAACGGCTTGAGTGACCATGACGCCTGAAGGGATCGTGAGCATCGGTGATTTTGTCCGGTTTGTTTCTGTCCGTCGTCGGCGTTATCGGAACGCTTCTCTTTTTGGACTTCCTGTATCAGTGCGCCATCGCCCTCTCGTACGTCCGGAAGGCAAACCCGCTCCCGCGTGCGGACGCCCGTCTGCGTTTCGCGGTGCTCGTTCCCGCGCACAACGAGGAGTCGGTCATCGTTCCGCTGCTCGAAAGCCTGAAAGCGCAAACATATCCGCCGGATTTCGTGGACATCTACGTATCCTGCGACGACTGCACCGACGCGACCGCGTCGCTCGCGCGCGAACGGGGCGCGAAAGTGCTTGTGCGGCACGACCCCGACCGTCGCGGGAAGACATGGAACGTCCGATGGGCGCTCGCGCATATTCCGCTGGACCGCGTTGACGCAATCGCGGTATTCGACGCGGACAACCTCGCCGCGTCGGATTTTCTCGCGAAGATGAACGACTTTCTGGCGGCGCGCCCCGAGGCGAAAGCGGTCCAGGGATATCTGGACGTCAAGAACCCGACGGATTCCTGGGTGTCGCGCGCCTATGCCGTCGGCTATTGGTTCACGAACCGCTTCTGGCAGGCCGCGCGCGACCACTTGGGGCTTTCCTGCGCGCTCGGCGGCACGGGGCTCGTCATCCGGACGGCGACGTTCCTGAAGCTGACGGAGCGGATCGAAAGCCTCACGGAGGATCTGGAGATGACGGCCATGCTCGTTCTTGCGGGAGAACGCGTCTATTGGAACGAACATTCCGTCGTATACGACGAAAAGCCCGTCTCGCTCCGCCCGTCGATGCGGCAACGCCTGCGCTGGATGCAGGGACACTACTGGGTCCTGGGAAAATACGGCCCGAAGGCGCTGCGCCTCTTCCTGATGACGCGCCGGCTGCGCTATCTGGACCTGGTGCTGTATCTTCTCGTTCCGCTCAAGCTCTGTCTGTCGATCGCCGTGCTCGGCGTCGCGATCTGGGAGGAATGGCTCCCGGGAACGCTGATGACGCTTCCGGGACTCGCGACGCTTGTCTCCTTCCCGATCGTCTACACGATGACCGCGTCCATCCTCGGACCGTCGATCCGCAACGGACGTCCGGACTTTTCGTATCTTCGCTACTTCCCGACGTTCCTGTTCTACGGAATTACCTGGCTCCCGCTGGTCTTCCACGCGCTGTTCCTCGCGCACAACCAGGGAAACTGGGTTGCGACACGCCACAACCGGGACATCGTGATCGGCGAGATCGCGAAGGTTCCCGCCTCCCGTCAGGACGGATAGACGCCGCACCGTCGACCTCCACCCGGATTTACAACCCTTCCGGCCTTGCTTCCGCTTCCTTCACGACTCACGGGGAAGCCGCCCCGTCTTCGTGTCCGAATTTCACCGGAAGAAGTTCACGGCGATGTCCTCCACGATCTGCTTCGTTATGTCCACCCGCACGTAACGCGGGCGACAAAAAAGCCGCCCCGAAGGACGGCTTTTCCAGCAGATCTTTTCCATGTCTTTGTTTACGCGACAGACCCCGGCGTCAAAACTGCGTCTCTCCCAGGGGACCACTCAACAGCAAGAAGATCCTCATCGCGAACAGTGACCATTTCTCCCGCGCATCGGCTCAGCTCCACTTCGTAGGCAGTGTCCGGCGAGTGGAAAACATAGACCACGGTTCCCGTCTGACCATTCCGCAATCGAACGTAATCGTGTTCTTCGACCCTCATCTTCCCACCCCCCTATCATTCACGTCGATCACGAAAACCGACGTAAGCCTGATCACACCGTCGTCTGCATCCCGAATCCACGCGGTCCTCACGTATGCTTCTCTGCCGCGCAAACCCAATATCTTCAAGGTAACACTGAAACGCTTCCCATACTGATCCTCGAAACCCTCGATGACCGGATATTCCGAAAGGTGCGCCTTGATGTTGTCCAGTAGCAAGCTATAGTTGCTTCGATCATATCCCAGAACATCGAAAAAGGTCCTTGCTTTGTGCTTCCCATCAGGATGCTCCGGGTTCAGGGCATAATGAAGAAGCTTCCTTTCGTCGATCACCACCGCTTTGAGGTCCAACTTCGCCGGTATCTCCATTATTTTTGATATTATACCATGCGATGATGTCTTCGGAGATCTCGCTCCGCCTGCTCATTCCTGACCGTCACGACATCCTCCGACCTCTGCACGGTCGGATCCGACGCCGCGAATCTCACATGCCAGGAAAGCTCATCTTCACTTCGTCGCGTACTGCGGCGATGAACGTCGCACCGGCCCCCGATGGGCGCGACGCGAGCGACGCGATCACGTAGACCGCCGACGACACGACGAGCGTCCAGACCGACGGCCACTGCCCCATCGGATTGATCTTCCACACCGTGAGGAGGATCATCGTGAGCGCGCCGGCGATCATGGAAAGGCCGGCCCCTGCGGCGTTTCCCCTTGGCCAGAAGAACGCGCCGAAGACGGCGGGCGCCTGCGCGAGCAGTCCCCCGGAAGCGAGCGACGAGAGGACGACGATGAGTCCCGGGCGCAGCGCGGCGAAGATGCAGCATGCAACGGCGATGACGGGCAGGGCGGCCTTTCCGGCCGTCAGTTCGACGTGTTCGCCGATCCGGGGCGCGAGCGAGCGCACGACATCGCGCGCGAAGATCGACGACAGGGTCAGCATCACGGCCGTGAGGGTCGAGACCGCCGCCGCGATGATGCTCAGCGTCACCACGAGAGCGATCGGGGCGGGCGCGCGTGAAAGAAGCGCCGCCATCGCGCCGTCGGGGTTCGGAAGCCCCGGAACGGCAGCCGCGGCCGCGAGGCCGAGGAAGACGCAGAGTACGGTGTAGACCAGGCCGAAGACGGCGAAGCCGAGGATCATCCGCCGGATGCCGGCGACGTCGCGGGGCGAGTAGAGGCGCTGGACGACCTGCGGGTTCGTCACCGCGAAGAAGACCCACGGAAGCGTCATCCCGAGGAACATCGGCCGGGGCCATCGGACTTCCAGAAGCTGCGACACGGGGCGAAGCGCCTCCATCATTCCCGACGGGAAGAGCCGGGCGGAGACGTACCAGGCGAGAACCAGGCAGGCGATCATCATGATGCTCGCCTGGAGCGCGTCGGTCCACGCGACGGAGCGGAGCCCCCCCCACCGGGAATAGACGAGGGAGACGCTCGCGGCCAGAACGATGCCGAGGCCGAACGAGAGCGTCCCGCCGGAGAGCGATTCCACGAGGTAGCCCACGCCCATGAGCTGCACGGACGCGTACGGGATCAGCATCACGAGCGACAGGACGGCCGCCACGCCTCCGGTCGCGCGGGAACCGTACCGGACGGACAGAAGCTCGGGCGGCGTCACGAGGTTGAAGCGTCGTCCCGCAGCCCAGTAACGGGGCGCGAAAAGCGTGAGCAGGACGACTGTCGCGGCCAGGTAGGCCAGCTCGAAGCCCAGGCTCGCGACGCCGGAACGATACGTGATTCCCACGAGCCCGACCATCATGAAGGCGCTGTAGGTGGTCGCGCTGTAGGTCATCGCCGAGACGACGCCGCCGATCCCCCGGTTCGCGAGGAAGAACCCGCTCATCCCCCTGCCCGCGCCCGCGGCGGACCGGGCGAAATACGAAAGAACCGCCCCTGCGGCGAACCACACCGCGATCGCGGCGAGCAGAAGGCTACCGGACATCGCCGTTTCCTCCCTTTCCACCCCACGGCCGCATGTAGCCGATCCCGGCCGCGATCACGACAACGCACCCGATGGTCCAGACCGCGAAGGGGCCGGCGAACGTCGCCCCGTTTCCCTCAGGAAGAACATAGGGCAACGCCGCGAAGATCGTCACCGCAAGCACGCCGAAGAGCGCCCAGAACTTTTCCCGTCGCGACATGATCGTCTCCTTTGCGCGGTCCGCGAACGCGACAGGAGCCCGCGCGTCCCGATGAGCCGCCGCTTTCCGTAGTTTGCAGCATTGTATCACCCCGGGGCTCGCGAAACTCGGGACCGGGGGCCTTGCGAATGGCAGATCATATTGCGTATAATGTTTGTGCAGTTATGAACCGGGAGGGGACGCGCCATGAGGATTCTCGATTCGTCGGCGTCATCCGGGGTCTATCCCGACTATTCCGGACGCGTCAACAAGGAGACGCTCCGGAACTTCCGAAACTACCATACCGAGGTGCAGGCTCACGAGCGGCTGCATCAGGCGATCGGCGGCGCGGCGGTCGGGTCGGCTTCGTATGTCTACCAGCGAGGCCCGGACGGTCGTTTCTACGCGGTCGGCGGTCGCGTGAACGTGAGCATCCCCGCGGGGACGTCGCCCGAGGATGCGCTCCGGATGCTCCGGCAGGTCCAGTTGGCCGCGATTTCCCCGGCAAGTCCGTCGTCGCAGGACCTCGCGACAACGGCGCAGGTCATCGGCGCGATCCGCAGGGCTCAGACGCGAATCGATCAGCTCCAGGCCGCAAAGGCGACGAAAGATCCCTCCGCAGCCCCGAAATTCCGGCCGGATTACTCCTCCGTTCCGGATTTCGCGAAGGTCGCCGGAGTGCTCGCCTCCTCCCCGAAGTTCATCCTGTACGCCTGAAATGGTATAATTCCCTCCGGAACATATTCCGACAGAACAGGGGGGAGACCGATGATGCGTTTCGTCTGACGATCCGTACAGACCGATGCACGGGCTGCATGGATTATCCGTCGGTTCCCCGGGAATATGCGTCCTCTTTGTTCGTGACGTTCCCTTCCTGATTTCTCCCTGTCTTTCCGACCTCCCGGGTTCGCGATGACCGTCCGCAGGGCGTTTTCCGCCGCGGACGTTTCGCCGTGCGTCGATAACGCGGCGCGTTGTCCTGTGTTCGCGCTCCGGGCGCGATCTTCCGTTTTTCCCTAAACGACGAATCGAGAGGTGGTTGTCTTGAAATCTTCCGACGGACTTCTCATGTCCCGTCACGGCCCAATGATTGCGGGCGCGGTCATCGGCGCGCTCGCGGCGCTCCTTGTGAAATTCGGCAATCCCGGCAACATGGGAATATGCGTCGCGTGCTTCACGCGCGACATCGCAGGCGCGCTCGGGCTGCACCGCGCGGCGGTCGTCCAGTACCTGCGGCCCGAGATCGGCGGGTTCGTCATCGGGGCGTTCCTGTCGGCGCTCGCCTTCGGCGAATACTCCCCCCGGAGCGGTTCGTCCCCGATCGTCCGTTTCTTCCTGGGCGTTTTCGCGATGATCGGCGCGCTCATCTTCCTCGGCTGCCCCTGGCGCGCGTATCTTCGCCTCGCGGGCGGCGACTGGAACGCGCTCGCCGGGATCGGGGGACTCGCGACCGGCGTGATCATCGGAATCGTCTTCCTCTGGAACGGCTTCAGCCTCGGCCGCTCGCACGCGACGTCGAAAATCTCCGGTCTCATGCTGCCGCTTGCGGCGGTCGCACTGCTCGCGCTGCTGGCGCTGCACCCCGCGTTCGGCAAGGACGGCGCGGGGCCCATTTTCTTCTCGAAGGAAGGACCGGGCGCCGCGCACGCGCCGCTTCTCATTTCGCTCGGCGCCGGGCTTCTCGTCGGGTGGCTCGCGCAACGCACGCGCTTCTGCACGGTCGGCGCTATCCGCGACCTCGTGATGCTCCGTGATTCGCACCTCTTCCGGGGCGTCCTCGCGTTCATCGTCGCGGCCTTCGCGGTGAATTTCGCGCTCGGGCAATTCCACGCGGGGTTCGAGAAACAGCCCGTCGCGCACATGAATACGCTCTGGAATT
>CALMZW010000224.1 GCA_937870605.1 uncultured Synergistaceae bacterium | reverse complement strand
GCGAAATACAAAAAAGCCCGAAGGCGCGGACACCTTCAGGCTTTTTCCGTTGACCACGTTTCGTTTTTTCGAGAACCGGATCGCCGCCGCGCGCTACGCCTCCGGGCCATCCGCGAGCCCGAACTCCCGGACGAGGAATTCAACGGCCCTCGGAGCCTCTTCTCTCGGGACCAGGGCGGAGATCTTGATTTCCGACGTCGTCGTCCCCACCATGTGGACACCGGCCTTGTCCAGCGCGACGAAAAAGCGCGCGGCCACGCCGGGGGCGGACTTCATTCCGACGCCGACGGCCGACACCTTCGCAACCGACTCGTCCACGCGGACGGTCCACCCCGTGCGCCCGGAGAGAACGCTTTCGAGCGTCTCTCGCGCGATCCGGACGGACGAGTCCACCACCGTGAAGGTCAGGTGCGAGTGTCCGTTCTCGCTCACGGTGGAGATCATGTCGATGTTGACGCCCTTCCCGGCGATGGCGTCAAAGACGGCGGCATACACGGACATATCGTTCGGAAAGCCGTTCACCGTCACCTTCATCTGGTTCGTATCCGCCGTGACGCCGGTGACCACAGGCTGTTCGAGCCATTCAGGCAGCGTGCCCACCACATACGTCCCCCTTTCCTCGGAGAAGGTGGAGGCGCAGTACAGCTCCACCGAATGTTTTTTCGCGATCTCGACGGCCCGCGAATGCAGCACCTTCGCGCCCTGCGCCGCGAGTTCGAGCATCTCGTCGCACGTGATGTAGTCGAGCTTCCGCGCCCCAGGGACGACGTGCGGATCGCAGGTGTACACGCCCGCGACGTCGCTGTAGATCTCGCAACGACATCCGCACTTCGCGGCGATGGCGACGGCCGACGTATCCGATCCGCCGCGTCCGAGCGTCGTGAGGTCGCCGTCCTCCGTCACGCCCTGAAACCCCGTGATAACGACGACGCCCCGCCGTTCCAATTCCTTCGACAGCTTTCCGACGTCGAGGTCCACGATCCGCGCGTTTCCGTAGGACGCGGTCGTGACCATTCCGAGCTGAAAGGCGTTGTACGAAATCGCGGGAACCCCCATATCGTTCAGCGCCATGGCCAGCAGCGCCGCAGTCACCTGTTCCCCCGTCGAGAGGAGCATGTCGAGCTCCCGCGGCTCGGGGTTCTTCGTGACGCCCCCCGCAAGTTCGATGAGGCCGTTCGTGGTCTTGCCCATCGCGGACACGACCACCGCGAGACGGGTTCCGTCCTTCGCGTGAAGCGCCAGTTTTTCGGCGATGCGGCGTATCCGCTCCGGGGTCGCCACGGAGGAGCCGCCGTACTTCCGGACGATCATCCCCGCGCCGCCTACTTTGCGTTTCCGAGTTCCCGGAGCGCCTGAACGATCTGCGTCTTGCCCTCGGTCTTCGCGTCCACTTTCTTGATGACCTTCGCGGGGCACCCGGCCACGACGCTCCCCGCGGGAACATCCGCGGTGACGATCGCTCCGGCGGCGACGACGGACTTCCGGCCGACGCGAACCCCTTCCAGGATAACGGCGTTCGCGCCGACGAGGACATCATCCTCGACGATCACGGGCGTCGCGCTCGGCGGCTCGATCACGCCCGCGACGACGGCTCCGGCGCCGATGTGGCAGTTCTTCCCGACCTGCGCGCGCCCTCCGACGACCGCGTTCATGTCGATCATGGTCCCTTCGCCGATCGCCGCGCCGATGTTGATCACCGCGCCCATCATGATGACGGCGCCCTTTCCGATCGACACGCGGTCGCGGATGATCGCGCCGGGTTCGATGCGGGCCTCGAATTGCGTGAGGTCGACCAGCGGGACGGCCGAATTTCTGGCCGCCACTTCGACGACCGTCGCCTCGATGCGATCCCTGTTCGCCTCGACCGCGGCCATGACGTCGGCCCAGTCGCCCGTCAGCAGGCCGAAACGCCTGCCTCCGACGTACGTGACGCCCCGCCAGTCCGCGCCCTTCAGCTTTCCCGAGACGAACACATGCACGGGCGTACGCTTTTTCGACTCCCTGATGAAGCGAATGATCTCTTCGGTATTCATCTCCGGCTGCTGGTCCGGACGTTCTACTCCGGTCTCTTCCGGCATTCGACGACCTCCTCAAACGTGTAGAATCCCTTGTCCGCTCGGAGCGCGAACTCCGCCGCGCGAAGCGCTCCGAGCGCGAAAACCGACCTCGATATCGCCCGGTGCGAGAGTTCGAGCACCTCTCCGTCGTTGGCGAAGACGACCGTGTGGTCGCCCGGCACGCCGCCCAGGCGCAGCGAGTGCGTCGGACATTCCCGCCCCGTCGCCTGCCCGAGAAGGATCGCCGTCCCGGACGGAGCGTCCTTCTTTTTGTTGTGGTGCGCCTCGACGATCTCCGCGTCCCACCCGGCGAGAAGCGGCGCGAAGGAACGGAGCATCATCTTCAGGATCGTGACGCCCTGCGAGAAGTTGAAGCTCTGGACGACGGGAACCCTCGCAGCGAGATCCCGAAGCGCCGCGAGGTCCGACTCGCCGAGCGCCGTCGTCCCGACGACGCACGCAGCCTTGAACCGCTCGCACGCGCCGATCGTCACGGGCAGCGCCTTCGGCGTCGAGAAATCGAGGACAACCTGCGGCGCGCCGCTCTCGCGGACGCCGTCGACATCCGCCGTGTAAACGCACTCGTGCTGCGCGAAGACCTTCAGGAGTTCCTGCCCCATCCGGCCGCTTGCGCCGACGATTCCGTACTTCATGCGTGCGCCCCGCACTCCTTCATGTTCGCGTCGATCACGGACATGCACTTCTCCGTCGCTTCGACGAGCGGCAGCCGGAGTTCGTTCGCGCAGAATCCGAGCCTGCTGACGGCGTACTTGACCGGAATCGGGTTCGTCTCGATGAACAGGTTCTTCATGAGCGGGAAGAGACGCATGTGGAGCTCCCGCGCTTCCTTCATGCGGCCGTCGAGCGACAGGCGCACCATGTCGGACGTCTCCTTCGGCATGACGTTCGAGAGCACGGAGATCAGGCCGTCGCCGCCCGAGCAGACCAGGTGGAACGCCTGATCGTCGTTTCCCGAAAGCACCGCGAAATCGGGACGGACCTTCCGGACGCCCCGGATGAGTTCGTCGATCTGCGCCATGTTTCCCGACGCCTCCTTGACCCCGACGACGTTCGGGATCGCCGCGCACCGGATCACGGCCTCGGGAAGCATGTTGACGCCCGTGCGTCCCGGGACGTTGTAGATCACGAGCGGTCCGGGGATGGCCCCGGCGACCGCCTGGTAGTGCCGGAAGAGCCCTTCCTGCGTCGGCTTGTTGTAATAGGGGGTGACGACGAGCACGCCGTCCGCGCCGAGCGCGAAGGCCGCCTTCGAGAGTTCGATCGTCGCCGCCGTGCTGTTGGAGCCGGTCCCGATGACGACCGGAACCCGCTTGTTCGCCGTCTTCACCGCAAAGGAGATGATCTCCCTGCGTTCATCCGCCGTCATCGTCGCCGCTTCGCCCGTCGTCCCGAGAATGACGAGGAACTCCACGCCCGAATCGATCTGCCAGTTCAGAAACTTCCCGAACGCCTCGAAATCAACGCTTCCGTTCCTGAAAGGAGTGACCGCCGCCGTACCCGTACCTCTGAACATCGTCCGCACCTCCCGTATTATGCGTTCAGTTCTCTATGCTTCTTCAGGATCCGCACCGCGTTCGTCGCGGCCCCGACCCTGATGTTGTCCGCCACGTTCCACAGCAGGAACCGCGTCGCGTCGAATGCCCGCACGCGCGCGACGTACACCGAGTCGCTTCCGGCCGCTTCGAGCGGCGTGATCATGTCGTCGACAAGCATGACGCTCTCCGATTCCTCGATCGCCTCGGAAAATTCCGAGAGCGGACACGGCCGCCTCGTCTCGACCAGGATCGCCTCCGAGTGTCCGTACAGAACGGGAACACGCACCGTCGTCGGCCAGACGGAAATATCAGGGTCGGAAAAGATCTTCCGCGTCTCGTTGACCATCTTCATCTCCTCGTCGGTGAATCCGTTTTCGAGCAGTGCGCCGATCTGCGGGACCACGTTGAGGTGGATCTGCTTCACGAACTTCTTCGGCGCGATATGTCCGCGCATCTGGTCCTCGAGTTCGTTCATCCCGTTCTTCCCGGCTCCGGAGACGGCCTGATACGTGCTCACGACGATCGAACGGATGCCGAACCGGGAATGGACGTTCGACAGCGACAGCACCATCTGGATCGTCGAGCAGTTCGGGTTGGCGACGATGCCCCGGTAGCCCGCGAGCAATGAGCCGTTGATCTCCGGCACGACGAGCGGAATGGCCGGGTCCATCCGGAACGCCGACGAGTTGTCGATCACGACGGAGCCCGCCTCGGCCGCAAGCGGAGCGAACTCCCGCGACACGGAGGCTCCGGCGGAGAAGAGCAGATAGTCGTAGCCGGCCTTCATGGATTTTTTCGTCAGCTCCTTCACCGTCTGTTTCTTTCCGTTGAAGGTCACTTCCGCCCCCGCACTCTTCGCCGACGCAAAAAGATCCAGTTCGTCGGGGAAGACACGCTGCTCCTCGAGCACGCGCGTCATCATGCGCCCCACTTCGCCCGTCGCTCCGACCACCGCTGCACGCATCTCACATTCCTCCCTCTGCTGTCCGACCTGACGGTCAGTGAAAAAAAAGAGGCCCGCCCCCGAAGGGGCGAGCCTCTTGCATAAGCCCGCGGTACCACCCTGCTGACGTCACTCCGAAGACATGACGACTCTCGAACCCCGTGACGTGGGATCAGACCGGGAACGTACTCCGCCCCCTTCAGAGGAGCTTTCCGCTCCGGCTCACCGCGCTTTAGGCCTCGGGAATTTTTCGAGGACGCCTTTCAGCCGCTGAACGTCCATCTCTGTCGAAAAGTTTTTCCGTCGGCGTCGCGGCTCATCGCCGTTCCGCATATTGGATTGCGGGAATTGTACAGAGCCGTTTGCGAAATGTCAAGGACATTGTTGCACGAAAACCCTAGGGTTCAGGAAATTTCTTTCTGAACGACCGCGCACGTCAAAATGAGACGTCTTCACGCCCAGGCGTGCTGTTTGATCTTCCAGATGCCGATCGTGAACAGCGCGACGCCCTGGAGGATGAAGAAGAACCAGCTGATCGTGCCGTACCCCTTCGCGATCAGGCCGATGAGGCCGAAGTTCGAGATGGCGAGCCCCATGAGCGCAAGTCCGGCGCCTACCAGGCCGCGTGTCATGTTGCTGATGCCGTGTCCGCGTTTCGCGGTGACGGCCGAGTTGATCCGTTCGTTGATCGAATGGAAGAACCCCACTCCGGTCTCGATCATCGTTCCGAAGAGCACGATAAGCCAGACGGGCAGCAGGAACTTTTCCCCGAGTTTCGCGATAATTCCGTTCACCGGAATCTCCATGCTCAGGACATCGGGATAGAAGCCGACGGTGACGACGTAAAACAGAATCGCCGGGGCGATGCAAATCAGCGCGGCCATGACGCCGGAAAGAATCGCTTCCCTGCGCGTCTCGAGGTAGTTCAGCGAGAAGAGCACGGTCGAAACGACGGCGACGTTGTAAAAGGCATACTGGAAGCCGCCGAGAGCCCACCCCTGTTTGACGGTATCGGCGGCGAAGTTCGCGGATATGGCGCCGCCGAACCGGGTGACGCCGAGATACAGGAAATAGATGTAAACGGCATAGAGCACGTAGGACCACCAGGAAAGCGCGACCTCGATCGCCGTGCTGCCGCTGTAGGTCAGATACGCTACGAAGATGAGGAATATGCCGGACCCGACAAGGGGGGGGATGCCGAACGAATCTCTGAGGATGCTTCCCGATGCGGCGCCGACGACGCCCATGATGAGGAACAGGAGGATGATGAAACAGATTTCGTAGACGACCCATCCCTTGCCGAGGAGTTTCTCGAAGAACGTACGGTAGTCGTAGGCCTTGAAAACCCGTGCGAACTCGAAACTGAGCGCGAACAGCGCGGCCCACAGGACGGTTGTCAGCCCCATGCCCATGAGACCTCCCGTCGGCCCGTACTGCACAAAATACTCGACCAGTTCCCGTCCGGTTCCGTATCCTCCGGCGATCAGAACGGACTGGGCGATGAAACCGGGGAGCAGATACTTTTTGTACCACGTGTAGTCCATGAAGAATGTAAGGATATTCGTCTTCTTCTCGCATTTCTCTTCAGTCATGACAGAACCCTCCAACCCTCTCTCGAATTCATGGAGCATGCCGAACATCCTTCGTTGCGCACGATAGAAATCCCCGCCGGAGCACCGCCTCCCTCTTCATAAAAAAAGGGTCCCGCCGCTGTTTCCCGGCGGGACCCTCTCGCGTTTCCATACGACGGCCAGTCGTCGGATTCGGAAGAGGATCCGCCGCGAAAGCCGAAATAGACGAACCAAAGCCCGGCGCCCGCCAGTGGCGCCACACACGCTTCTCCCACGAATCCCCGCCTCCTTCCGAACAAATACCGGCTGTGCATCATGAATTGCCGGATATAGTAGGCCGATCGCATCACGTTGTCAAGCACAGTGGCATCACAGTACCCGTTTTGCACGATAAAGCAGCGCACGGAATCGATTTTTTGCACGTCCGATCGTTTCCGGCAGCCTCGCTGATTCCTCCGGACGTCGCATCATCGCGCTCGGGAGAGCACCCTGCATGAAAGGGAGGATCGCCTCGTGCATGAGGCGATCCTCCCTTTCGTTTCTCTTTGGAACACCAGAACGTTCGGACCGATCGATCCCGCTACGCCGAACCGATCATCTTCTCCGGCAGCCACAGGATGATCTCCGGGAAAATCGAGCAAAGGATCAAAACGAACATGATGATCAGGATGAACGGGATGACGCCCTTGATGATATCCCACATCGTCACGCCGAGTTCCTTCGGGGCCGTTCCCTTCAGCACGAAGATGGACATCGCCATCGGAGGCGTCTGGAAGGCCATCTGCAGGTTGATGCAGACCATCATTCCCGCCCAGAGCGGATTGAATCCCAACTCGGTCATGATCGGAGTGAAGATCGGAACGACGATGAACACGATCCCGATCCACTCGATGAACATTCCGAGCATGAAGACGATCGCCATGATGACGCCGAATGACACCCATTTCCCGCCGGGGAAGGACAGGATGAACCGGGCGACCACGTCCCCCGATCCGGCGCTCATGAAGATTCCGACGAACGCATAGCACAACGCCGCGATCAGGACGACGAAGGCGCTGACCTTCAGCGTCTCGATCGACGCCTTTCGGATCAGTTCCCAGCTGAATTTTCCGTAGCAAACGGCAAGAAGGATGGACGCCGAGCATCCGACCGCAGCGGCCTCAGTCGGCGGTGCGATCCCGAGAAAGATCGTTCCCAGAACCGCGGCGATCAGCAGGACCGGCGGCAGAAGCGCCTTCAGGAGCCGGAGGAACTTCGCGGCCGTGAACTCCGTAATCTGATCCGCCGGTATCGAAGGGCCGAGCGCCGGATTGATCCTGCACCGGATCGCGACGTACGCGATGTAGAGCGCGGACAGCAGCAGTCCGGGAAAGACCGCCCCCATGAACATCTGGCCGACCGAGAGTCCTGCCTGGGGCGCGTAGACGACCAGCATGATGCTCGGCGGGATGAGGATGCCGAGCGTTCCGGCCGCGACGATCGACCCGGCCGCGATCGACTTGTCGTACCCGCGCGTGACCATCGGAGCGAGCGCAATGAGCGTCAGGATCGTCACGGACGCCGCGATGACGCCGAGACAGGCCGCGAGGATCGTTCCGAAAACGATCGTCACGATCGCCAGTCCGCCCTTGAGCCGGCCGAGCGCCTCGTAGAGACACTCATAAAGGTCCTTGGTGATCCCCGAGTGTTGCAGGATGACCCCCATGAACGTAAAAAGCGGGACGGCCAGATAGGGATAGTTCAGCGAGAGATCGAAGAAACGCGAGTACAGGATGTGAAAGGTCGTCGTCGGGCCGAACACGGCGAGGCCGACGAGGAAGGAGACGCTTCCGATCACGAACGCGATCGGAAACCCCGTCATGACGAGGACGAACACCCCGCCCAGCATAAGGGCGGTGACGGCTTCGGCGCTGAGTTCAATCAAGCTTCTCACCTCGCACGACGAAATAGAGATCCCGGATGAAATTCGCGACTCCCTGCAGGATCAGCAGAAGCAGGCCCACGGCGAACAGCGTCCGGTACGGGGCCGCCGGCGGATACCAGAAGCTGTTGAACATCACTTCGTTGATCTTCCATGCCTTCAGCGCCCAGGTGCAGGCCAGCCAGAACATGACGGTCATGAGCGGGAAGAAGAGGAAGATGGAACAGACGACATTCATCAGCGCCTTCCATCTCGGAGACAACATGCTGTAGAAGACGTCGACCCTCGTATGCGCGTCGTACAGATAGTCGTACGAAGCGCCGAGCATATAGATGACCCCGCCGGTCATGCAGAGCGTGTCATAGGCCCAGATGGTCGGCGCGTCGAAGAAATGCCGGGAGACCGTCTCCCAGGTTCCCACCAGGACAAGGAGCAACGCAGCCCACTTCCCGACGGCTCCGGACATTTCGCTGATCGAATCGATGGTTTTCAGGATTTTCCGTACGCTGGACATGCGTCGCATCCCTGTCCTTTCGCACTTGCCGGAATCAGCGCATGGAGTTGTAGGACTCTCCGAACGCCTTCATCGAGTGATAGATTTCCCCGAAAATCGGGGCTTCGGACTTCGATTTTTCCTCATAGAACTTCGCGGCCTCGGCGTTCAGTGCATCCTCGACGTCCTTCGGCACGCGCACGATTTCGCATCCGGCCTTCTTGAACTTTTCGAGGGCGAGGATGGATTCGTAGACGAGATATTCATGCTGCGCCTGCGTGAATTTGTCGATCAGTCCCTGGACGATGACCTGGAGATCTTTCGGCAGCGCGTTCCATGCGTCCTTGTTGACGAAGAAGACCTGCGGATCGCTCGGCGCGCGGGTCGGCGACATGTACACGTACTTCGCGACCTCGTTGAAGTGCATGTTCCAGTTGGACGCGAGCGTGGAATACTCGAACGCGTCGATCGTTCCGCGCTTCATCGCCTCATAGAGTTCGCCGCCGGGGATGATGACCGTCGCCATGCCCAGCCGTTTGAGGATCTCTCCGCCGTCGCCCATGCAACGGGCCTTGATTTTCTTGAGATCGGCAAGACTTTCGATTTTCACCTTGGAATGGAAGAAGACCTCTTCGGGAAGCGGCGACAGCGCGCCGGGGAAGGTCATGACCTTATAGTCGCCCATCATCTTGTTCATGAGATCCGCGCCGCCGCCGTAGTTGAACCACGTCCGGAGCGCTTCTCCCGCGAGGGCGCCGGGTCTCGAGCTGATCAGCCCCGCGGCCTTCCACTTGTCGAGGTTGTACATCGGGCAGGTGTAGCACATCTGGAGAACGCCGTCGTTCACGGCGTCGACTTCCTTGTACGCCGGGACGATCGAACCGCCGACGAAGGGCTTGACTTCAAGACGGCCACCCGTGGCTTCGGTGATGGCATGGCAGAGCTTGTCGTGATAGATCTGCGACGGATCCGACGCCGGGCCGTGGCCCGAGGATTTCCAGACGATCTTCTTGGGAGCATCCGCACACTCGCCCGTCACGCACGGCAAAAGCAGCCCGGCAGCAACCACCATCAACGCCAGAACGAAAAACGCCCTTTTCAGAACTGTCATCTTACACCCTCCTCTGTATTCGGTATTTCCGGAGACCCCGCACAGGATCGGATTTACGGGACCTCTTGACGCCCTGTTTGCAGGAAATCACTCGATGAAGAAGGAATTGCCGGTGACGTTGTGGAAAAAGTTCGCATTCGCGGCCTTCAGACGCGACATCGCAGAATCCCCGGTGCAGTGGGACACGCCGATGCGTTCTATGCCGCTTTCGCCGAGATAGCGAATCGTCTTGTCGATGCTCGCTTCGTCCGCCTCGACGAGATGCGTCCCGCCGAGCACCGCGTGAATCGGCAGCCGGATTCGCTCCCGAACGACATCGAGCATGTTCTTGAGTCCGGGATGGGAACAGCCGAGCAGGACGACCAGCCCCCGCGGGGTCGCAACGGCGAGCAGGATCTCGTCGCCGAATGCGTCCGGCTCGAATCCGTCCGGCGTCCGGAGCACGAACCGCGGGTTGATCCGTTCGTCGTCGTGCACCCTCGGGAATCCCGAGACGACGAATACCCCCGGAAGGATTTCCGACGCCCCTTCCGGAGCGAAGGAATACCCGATCCGCTTTGCTTTCAGGAACGCCTCGTCGAAGTCGTTGCCGAGAAACTGCTGCGCCCCGTTCCTGAAGCCGTACTTCTCGCGAAAGAAGCCCTGTCCGACGATCAGCCCGAACGTCCCGGAAACATCGGCCAGGCTCTTCAGTCCTCCGGAGTGGTCGTAGTGTCCGTGGCTGAGAACGACGTAGTCCGGAGCCGACAGATCGATATTCAGGCGAGCGGCGTTCCCGATAAACGCGCCGGACTGCCCGGTATCGAAAACGATCCCGCGTCCGTCTTTCTCGACGAAGAAAGAGAGTCCGTGTTCATGGTGCAACGCGAGGTGCTCTCCCGCCGAATTTTCGATCAGCGTCGTGATTCGCAGCATGCTCCGCCCTCCGATATGCTCCCGGTTTCATTCATCGCATTCTGTCCGGCATTACAGTTCCAGGGATGCCCTGATGTCGTCGCGCGCGTTGCTCAGGTGCAACGTCATCGCC
>CALMZW010000223.1 GCA_937870605.1 uncultured Synergistaceae bacterium | reverse complement strand
AAGACGTCCTGGTTGATGCTGTCTGCGCGAGCGACGAGTACGCCGGCGACCCGCTGAATTGGGTCAGCGAGCATGTCGAACGACACAGCCGCGTCGCCAAGGCGCTCGCTCGAAGTGAGAGCACCCTGAAGGAGGTCGTCCAGAGGATACAGGAGCGCATGCTCATGGAAATCGCCGAGGCTTTCATGTCATCGTTGAGCGACAGGGGCATTCAAAATAAGAGTGCGTTCTCAAGGTCCGATCAGACCCCTTCATAATATATGCGGCGTAAAGGGGGATTCTTGCAGTTGTGGTTGTCGTGATCGAGATGGAAGGAGCGTGATGGAATGGAGCAACTCGTGATGGTGTCGTCATGCGGGACGAGTTCTTTAACGAACGGCGCGGACGGGGAAATGAGGGATCTTCTCAGAAGGACGGCGAATTACGGCAAACGGGAGTATAGCGAGGAAGATCGTCAGAAGGTGGACGACCGGGTGCGGTGTGTCCGTGAAAAGCTGTTTTCCTCCTCGCCCGAGGACGTGAAACGCGTGAGTGCGGAGCTTCACGGATTGATCTCGTACTACGGGAATACGCTCTCGAACGCGAGCCGGAACACCCATATCTTCCTGCATACGGACACCTATCAGGGAGAATGCGTGGCCGGGATTCTTGTTGATTGGATGCTCAAACAGAAACAAAACGCGCAATCGCAAGCGGTCGAGGGGCTGAACACGAAGAACGCGGACTCGTTCCGCGAGGGGATGTCCCGCCTCGTGCGATGGTGCGACGAGACGATCAGGGGCTATCGCGACCAGAAGTTTCGCGTCGTCTTCAATCTCGTCGGCGGCTTCAAGGTCTTGCAGGGGTTTTTACAGACCCTCGGGATGTTTTTCGCCGACGAGAGCGTTTACGTGTTCGAGGGAGAGGAGTCCCTCCTTCGGATTCCCCGTCTGCCGCTCGACCTGGACGATGGCACGAAGAGGGTGATTCGCGACAATATCGACCTCTTCCGGCGTCTGGGTTGGAGCGACGGAGTGAAGCGGGCGGAGTGCGCGTCGCTTCCCGAGACGTTGGTGTATTGCGCCGGAGAGGAATGTGTCTTTTCTCCCTGGGGTGATTTGCTTTGGCGCCGGATTCGCCCTGATCTGTACGCTGAAAGGGTTCTTCCGTCGTCGTCCGCGAAAATCCGTTTCACGAAAGCCGCCGAAGAGACGATGAAGGATTTCGACATGGAGCGACGGTCACAGTTCAACGAACGCCTCGACGATCTCGCCCGGTTTCTGGAGTCCGGAAGGAGCGGCGATGCCAACGTGAAACGCCTTGATTTCAAGCCGCTGAAAGGGGATCCGAAGCCGCCGGCGACGCACGAGTTCGATCTCTGGACGGACAGAAGGGGGTGGAGAGGATTCGGACATTTTGACGGAAATGTGTTCGTTCTGGATTCCGTCGGGGAGGGGATAGGCCATAGATAAACGGAACGATAGCTGATCCGATTGGGGCGTTTTTATTATCCGCGCTTTGTGGAATGGGCTTCCGGGGTTTTCCCGGAGGCCCTTTTTTCATGTCGTAAGTCGACGAATCGAAATCCTGAGGAGGAACGATGAATGAAACGAATGGTTGCTTTCGCGGCGGTTGTCTGGGTGTTTCTTGCGGCATCATCGTTTGCGGGCTTCTGCGACGAGGTTACCGTCTCTGCGGATTCCGCCGGCGGGAACGGGATCCCTTCACTCGGCGGATCGTGGAACGTTCGCGGTGAGGGGACCTGGGGGAATCTCTATGTCTACGATTCCGGAACCATCACGATCGGGTCGTACGTGGATTCCGACGGATACGAGGTTGTGACGGATTTCGCCTATAGCGGCGCGATCCGGGACGGCGCCGGCAATGTCCTGTTGAACGACAATTACTCGCTGACGCGGGCGGATTTGAACGGCGGACTGAAGGTGACGAGCAAGACCTTCTGGATCAGGATCTATGGTTCGGGGCAGGACAGCCGGTTCGACTTTACGCTTTTCGACGATGAGAACGCGAGCGCCCGTCGAAGCGGAAGGGTGCTTGGAAAGAGCGTGAACGCCAATTACGTCTTCGGCCGGGCCGCGTCTTCCGCATCCGGGTCGGGTGGCGGCGGATGCACAGTCGGAGCGTCGCCGTTCGTCATCCTTCTGGCGGCGCCGCTTCTCTTCTCGTTGATCCGGAAGTAATTCAGGCCTTTTTGTCGGAATGATTCGGGAGCGGGGCGATTGCGGGGATTCACGCCGCGATCGCCCCGCTTTTTCTATTTGCCCCGAATTTCGTCCGGGTGAACTCCGTAACCGGTCGTCGGCGTTCGATACAATCTTCGTATACGAGGGACAGGAGGAGGAGATTCAATGGTGCGGTTTCTTCACACGGCCGATTGGCAGATCGGAATGAAACTCACGGGATTCGGCGCGATGGGAGAGCGTATCCGCGGAGAACGCCTTTCGGCTGCTGAAAGGGCGCTCCAGATTGCGCAGGAGAACCGGACGGATTTTATCCTCATTACGGGTGATCTCTTCGAGGATAACAGCGTGGACCGCGCCCTCATCCAGAAGGTCGTGGATATCTTGAAACGAGCCCATTGTCCGGTTTTCATCATTCCGGGAAACCATGATCCTCTCGTTCCGGGATCGGTGTGGGAGGATCGTTCCTGGCAGGCGGCGGAAAACGTCGTCGTCTTCAGGGAGAATGCGCCGTATCCGTTGCCGGGCGCAGTCCTCTACCCCTGTCCGCTTGCGGAGAAGCAGTCCGCGAAGGACCCGACCGCATGGATTCATGCGGAGGACGAAGAACGAATCGCCATAGGCCTTGCGCACGGTTCCGTCGAGGGCGCGCCTATCGGAGAGTGGGACCACCCCATTCCGCGGGACGCCGCCGCGCGCTCCGGTCTCGATTATCTTGCGCTCGGCCACTGGCATTCTTTTGCGGTGTTCGGCGCGGAAGGAAGCGCCGGACGTATGGCCTATCCGGGAACTCATGAAGCGACGTCGTTCGGAGAGCGCGACAGCGGGAACGTGTCGCTTGTCGAAATCGACGGAAGAGGGGCTGCGCCGTCGGTGACTCCGGTGCGGACGGGCGCTCTTTCCTGGGTGACGGTCGACGAACGGATCTCGAGGTCGGATGATCTGCAGAGCATCCTTTCGCGCATTCGGGAGATGGAAAACGCCGAATCGACGCTTCTGAAGCTTCAGCTCTCGGGTTTCATCACGCCGGAGGGAAGGGAGCGCCTCGACGATATCGAAAGGGTCGTCGCGTCGAGGTTTTTCTGGGGAGCAACGGATTTCGGAGGGCTCGCCCCCGCCCCGGAAGACGATTCCTGGATCGAGGAGCTTCCTCCGGGCGTTTTGCGGGAGGTCGGGAAACGGCTCCGGACGGCGTCGATCGATTCCAGGGTCAGGACGAAAGCGTTGCTTGAACTCTATTCGCTCATTAAGGAGGCGAGAGCATGATTCTCCATTCCATTACGGTCGAAAACTGGCGGTGCCTTCTTGAGAAGAATGAGATCGGGCCCTTTTCCGATCGGGTGAATATCTTGTACGCTCCGAACGCGACCGGAAAATCGACGCTCTTCGAGGCGTTGCGATGCGCCCTGATGGACAATCACACGACGAGGGGCGAGGACTTCCAGAAGCTGCGCCCCTGGGGGCGTGACCTTTCCCCGAGAGTGACGGTCGAGTTCAGTGTCGCAACGGTGCGGTACCGGGTCAGAAAGGGGTTCCTCGACAAGCCGGAGTCGCTCCTGGAGCGGATGGAGAACGGAGAATACAGTCCACTCGCCGAGGGGCCGCATGCGGATGCGATGACCCGGAATCTCTTCACGCGGGACGTTCCGAAGAGAGGCATGTCGCGGCCGGAGCACTGGGGGATTCTTCAGGTCCTCTGGGCTCCGCAGGGGGGGCTCGAACTCGGCGAACTTTCCGGCAACCTGCTCTCGGATATTCGTCAATCGCTGTCGGCGCAGGTGATCGACGACCAGACGAGGGGCGTCGAAACGCGGCTTCTCGACCGCTACGCGATCCATTTCACGCCGACGGGCAAAAGAAAGGATTCGGGCGTGTCGGGCTTGATCGAGAGAGCGAGGGAAGATCTCGGGGCTTCCGAACGCGAGTTGCTGGAGGCCGAATCGGTTTCCGAAAAGGTGAAGGAGCTTTCGAAAAGGGTTGCGACGTTGCGGAACGAAATCGCCGTCCTTCGTTCAGACCACGCCGCAATCGAGGCGAAGGCGACGGAATATTCGCAACTGACGGCCGAGCTGGAGAGGCGGACATCCGACGCCAGGACGGCGGAATCCGAATACGGACGCCTGAAAGCCGAGATCGACAGAATCGAAGAAACCACGCAGGAGCGGGACTCGGCGCAGCGGCGTCTGTCGGAACTCGATGCGTCGATTCCGAAGCTCGAGGCGGAACTCGAGGATGTTCGCGCCCGGGTGGATCTGGCGACGCGGGAGCTTGAGGCCGCACGCAACGAACGAACGGAAGCGGACGAATTTCTCCGGCAGTCCGGCGAGGCGGGTCGGTTTGTCGAACTGCGGGAGAAAATCCACCTCCTCGAAGGAAAGATCAGGGCCGCGAATGACGTCCGGACGCTTCTCGCGAAACATGAAAACGAGAAGGCCTCAGGAGCGTTCCCCGACCTTGCGGGAATCCGGAAGATCCGCAAGGCGTATTCGGATCTCGAGAAGGCGACAGTCCGCCTCGAATCATCGCTCATTACGCTCGAAATCGAGCCGGCGGTTTCCTGTTCCGGCCGGGTGGAGGCCGGTGGCGAGAAGGAATGTGTCACGTTTGAGGCGGGAAAGGCCACGAGAGTGCAGGGCGCTCCGGAAGTCCGCATCGACGTGGAGTCGTTCGGGAGCATCCGCGCGTTCGGGCCGTGCGATTCGGCAGAGGAAGCCCGCGAAGAGGTCGCGAAGGCGGAGCGTAACATCGGGAAGCTGACGTCGGCCTTCGGAAAATCCGGGAAGTCGGATATCGAGGATCTCTTCGAAGAGGGGGCGTCTCTCGACCGGCATATCGAGCGCGAGAGGGCGGAGCTGAATGGCCTCTTGGGGAACGATACCCTTGAAGAACTCGTCGCCCGGCGGGATGGTCTCAACCGCGACAAAGACGGGATTCTCGCACGTTTCCCCGAATGGGAGCGAGAGGTTCCCGACGCGAAGGAGCGTATGTGCGACGCGGCGGAACGAAAGGCCCGTGCGGACGAGAGAGTGCGGAAAGCCGAAGAATGCCGTGAAGCCGGGAATGAATCCCTTTCGGCGAAGAACGCGGCGCTGTTGCTCGTGCGCCAGCAGAAAACGACGGAAGAAAAGCATCTGAAGTCAGCTTTGGATCGCCTCGGGAAGCTCGAGGGCGACGGGAAAACGATCGAGCAACGCCGGACTGACCGGACGAAGTTTCTGATGTCGTGGGATTCCGCGAACGAAAAAGCCGGGGAGTACCGGAAAAAGCTCGAAGAATACGGCGGAAACCCTGTCAAGAAGCTCGAAAAGCTTCTCGACGCTATTCGGAGAAAAGAAGAAGAGCACACGTCTGCGAACGAAGATCTCATTCGCGAGAACGCGCTCCTCGACAGAATCTCCCCGAAAGGGGCGTACAGCACGGTCGCTGTCCTCGAAGAGCGCCTCGCGGAACTCGAGAGACAGCACGGGAAAGAACAGCTCGAGGCGGAGGCGATCCGGCTCCTTTATGATACCTACGGTCAATGCAGGTCGGAACTCTCCGGGACCGTCACGCGGAAGGCGACGGAAATGGCTTCCGGCATCTATTCCCGGATCGTCGGAAGTCCCTCCGGGGATCTGATTCTCGAGGAGTCCCTAAAGCCCGCCGGTTTCCTCCCCAGGGGGATCAAAAAGACGGTTGACGTCAACTCGCTTTCGGGAGGGGAGAAGGAACAGCTCCACTTCGCGGTCCGATTGGCGCTGGCGACGTCCGTGGGGAACGACGAACGGCAGTTGCTCGTGTTGGACGACGCGTTCATGGCGACCGATCCCCTCAGATTCCAGAGGATTCTCGAGATCATCGACGATGCGGCGCAGAAGCTTCAGATTCTGATCCTGACGTGCCACCCCGATCGCTTTATGGCTTTGCCCGAAGCGACGCGTTTCGATCTCGAGGATATTCGCGGACGACTGGTCGCAGCTTCCGGGAGCTGATCGCTCTCGCCCGGGCGGAACCGGCTTCCGCAACGCTTTCGGACGGACCTTCCCGTTGAAGGTTGTTCCGGAAGCGGGCGGGAGCCGGAAGTCGGGAGGATCGTTCCCGGTCACGCTCGAACATCGAAAAAGAGACATCCGCACCGACGTAAGATGTCGCCGTGTTGTGCTAGTATTGCTCATGCGTTCGACAGTTCTGTTGACAGTCCTGTTGACAGTCGGCCAAAAAGATGTATAATTCCTCTCCCATCAGCCTTCTTTATTGCGAAGAATGCGCGTCGGCGGTCTCAATCCCTTGTGATGATTTTTAGAAAAAGAGAAAAGCGCTAAAGGTCTTCTGACTGAACGAAAATTCTTTAGTCCCGATTTCGGGAATATCGGATCTTTGTTTCTTCGGAGGACCTTTTTTTTTTGCGTCGTGGTATGTGCAAATAGCGTTGACATTGTGTTCCGTGTGTCTCCCATACGTTTCTCTCCAGCGAAGGCCGTAACTTTTGTATGTGACGGGTAATTGCGAAAAAAAGAAGGAGTGATTTCGTATGGACGGACATTCGTCAGACAGAGTCGAAAGGTTCAACAACCTTGTGCGTTCTTTGGAAGTCTGCGGACGACGACGCCTTCCGGTTTCTTCGGAGGAACTCGCCAGAATGGCAGGGTATGGAGAGGACGGTAGAAACGTTAAATCGGCGAAGGCGCGGATGAAAAAAGATATCGAACGCCTCAACGAGGACTTTCATTTCGATATCGATTTCGACAAAAAGCAAAAAGGATACATTGTTTCGTTTTGGGGGAATTATGTCCTTCATAAGTATCTTGGGGGATGCTCCGAACGCGGGACAAGCGGAGAATCGTCGTTGCCGAAATCGGCGTGTCGCCGAAATGCCGAGGGGCGTATTCATGAAAGGAGTGATCGTGGATGAGCAGGGACATTTCGTCTTCGAGACTCGTGCGGATCAACAACCTTTTCGTCTTTCTCGAAAGCAAGATGAGACTCGGAAAACCGACGCCTCTTCATGCCGTCATCAACGGGGTGGGATATGACGAAGGCGGCAAGGTGAAAAAAACCGCAATGAGACAGCTTGAAAGGGATCTCGAACTCATCGAGAAGATGTGCCCTTCGTTGCGTCTCATTCGCGATATGAAGCACAATACGCTGATGCTCAAGCCCGCCAGGGCGACAGACGGCAACATGTCTGATATCGGCAAATCGTGGGTGCTGCCTGCCGCCTCATAATCCTTCAGGAAAACAGTCGATATGGAAAGAGCGGGGAAGATTCTGTGGAAGCGATGCTTTCCCAAGGGGGGAATGCTGTAATGGACTCTCGTGGTGCAAAAACTTCCGCAACTTCCTCGCTCAGCAGTCTGGGACTCAACGAGCAACAGATGGCGGCGGCGACCTGCCCGGATTCCGACATCCTTGTATTGGCGGGGGCAGGGACGGGAAAGACGAAAACCATCGTCGCCAGAGCGATCTCGCTGCTGCGCTCCGGCGTCCTTCCACAGAGAATCCTCCTCATGACCTTCACGCGCCGTGCGGCCCGGGAAATGCGGCACAGAATCGAATCGGTCGTCGGCGAAGAACATTCCAGGATTACGGCTGGAACATTCCATCACATGTGTCTCCTCGCCATGCGACGGGTTCCGGCGCTCTTCTCGCTTGACTCCGCAAC
>CALMZW010000222.1 GCA_937870605.1 uncultured Synergistaceae bacterium | reverse complement strand
ACCGACTGAATGGTCCATGATATCTTTCCGATATCTTCAGAGCATGAAGGGAGTCGACGAATGTCTGACGCATCACTTGAAACACGGGCGAAAATTCTCTCCGTTGCGCGTACGCGTTTTGCGACGAAAGGGTATCATGGGACCAGCGTCGATTCCATTGTCAAGGGAACCGGGTTGAGCAAGGGAGCAATATACTGGCATTTTTCGGGGAAATGGGATATTTATAAGTCGGTGTTGCATGCGGAAGCCGAACGGATCAAAGACCTCATCCTGCCGCGGGACGCCACGAATATGGACGTCCCTGCCTTTCTGAGCGACAGGGGAAAGCTTCTGATTGATGAAATGACCGCCGACATGGAATGCCGGTTGCTCTGGATTCGGATCGGGCTTGAAAGTATAGGAGACAACCCTGAAATCAAGGGATTTGTTTTTTCCCTGTCGAACGCTCTGGTTTCCGATGTCGTCGCGATTCTGGGCAAAAAGTGGAACAATGAAGGAGAAAACCTTTCGCTTCGGGGTATCATTGCGATGTTTGAATTCGTCATGCACGGAATTATGTTGAATATCGGCGTTTCCGTCTCGGCGGAAGAAGCGAAACAATCCTGGGACTTTCTGGTCCGGAGAATGTTTGGAGGGAAAAACTGATGAAACGAACGAAGAACATTCTCTTCTCTATTGTTTTGCTGCTCTGTACGCTGTCGTACGTCCATTCTACATGGGCGGGCAAAGAAATCCTCACCGTGGAAAGAGCATTGCGCCTTGCCGAACAAAAGAACCCCGCCATAGCAGCGTCGGTAGAACGCGAAAAACAAGCGGCTGCGCGACTTGACCAGATGAAGGCCTCCGAGCTTCCGAAACTTGCTGCGGCGATGCTCTATCAGCATACCTACCAGGAACAGAAACACCCCGTCTATATCGGCGGAAATCAGGTCGGATACGCGCAGGCGGGTTTTCAGGATACATACAGAGCCGCCGTGACGTTGTCGTACCTTCTGTACAGCGGCGGAGCCGTGCAGAACTCCGTCCGGGCGAAGAAGCTGACGCTCGATGCATACACCGCGGAGAGTCTTCGGACCCGTCAGACAGTTGCAAACGGCGTTCAGAATGCGTATTACGATCTCCACCGGGCGATAGCGAAACTGCGAGTGGTCGAAGAAGCGCTCGAACTCGCGAAGGAACACTTGCGGCAGGTGGACGCCTTTTACAGAAACGGCGTCGTTGCGAAGAACGAGGTGTTGCGCGTCCAGGTTTCCGTTTCGGATGCCGAACTCAACCGGATCCGCGCAAACAACGCGGTGAACGTTGCGTGGAGCGCACTTGAGCGGGCGGTGGGAGAACGTCTGATCAATGCGTATGATCTGCCTGAGTCGGAGACGCTTGCATCTCCGCTGTCCCTGCCTGAGAACCCCGAAGACATTGCGATCCATCAGCGCCCGGAGATGAAATCGCTTGATTCCGCCATGCGGTCGGCGTTGGCGTCAGCGCGTGCCGCGGCTGCCTCGAACGGCCCGAGCGTTGTGTTCGAAGGAGAGGCCTCCAAGGTCGGCGACGAATTTTTCCCGGAAAAAATGGACGACTGGAAGCTTTCGCTGATCGCCAACTGGACGTTCTTTGACGGAGGAGAGAGTCGCGCAAAGGTCCGCGAAGCGAAGGCGGCTGCAGATGAGTTCAAGTTCAAGACTGAAGATCTGAAGAAACAGATTCTGCTGGAGGTCTCGGTCGCCATTCTCAACTTCACGTCATCCCAGCAAAGGCTCCAGGTCGCTCAGAGTCAGGTTGCAAGCGCCGAGGAAGATTACCGGATGGCGCTCACCCGGTATGCGTCACAGCTGGGAACGAACATCGACGTTCTCGATGCGCGCGTGGCGCTGAGCAACGCGAAAACACAGCTTGTCGAAGCGATATACGATACGTTGACGTCGCGGGCTGACCTGGACTATGCTATCGGAAAGGATATTTGATCCAGTTTTTTTGTTGACTTCCCCGAAAACGCCGCTATAATATCCCATTGTTGAGCCGGTGTAGCTCAGCAGGTAGAGCAGCTGATTTGTAATCAGCAGGTCCCCGGTTCGAACCCGGGTGCCGGCTCCAGAAAAGCGCAGTCCTCGTGGAGGGATGGCCGAGTGGTCAAAGGCAGCAGACTGTAAATCTGCCGGCACCGCCTACGAAGGTTCAAATCCTTCTCCCTCCACCATTTTAACGATATACGCCGACTTAGCTCAGCAGGTAGAGCACATCCATGGTAAGGATGGGGTCTCCGGTTCGAGTCCGGAAGTCGGCTCCAGAATATCGAAAATATCCGGGAGGGGAAACTCTTCCGGATTTTTTCTATGGAATCGGGAGCTATGATACAATCTGCCGTAAATGGCGGATACCCCCCGAAGGGGCAAACTTCATCATTGCAGGGAGGTCGGAACAATGGCGAAGGAGAAATTTTCACGGACGAAGCCGCATCTGAACATAGGGACGATAG
>CALMZW010000221.1 GCA_937870605.1 uncultured Synergistaceae bacterium | reverse complement strand
TTCTCGATCGACGGGGGATTTCGCGTATGAACACAGGGCTCGACGGCTACTTCAGAATCACGGAACGCGGCAGCACCTTCCGGCGGGAGGTTCTCGCCGGACTGACCACCTTCATGACGATGGCGTACATTCTCGTCATCCATCCGGTCTGGATGGCCTCGGGCGCGGGGATGGACCGGGGCGCGTCGATCGTCGTCACGGCGCTGATGTCGGGCGTCTTCTCGCTGTTCATGGGCGTGTACGCGAACCTTCCGTTTTCGCTCGCGCCGGCGATGGGAAGCAACGCGTTTTTCGCGTTCACGCTCGTCAAGGGCGGCATCGTGTCGTGGCAGGTGGGCATGGGGATGGTGTTCATTTCGGGGACCGTCTTCGTGCTGCTGTCGGTTTTCGGCATCCGGGAACTCATCGTCCGGCTCGTCCCGCGCTCGATCAAGTTCGGCATCGGCGTCGCGGTCGGGTTTTTCATCGCGTATCTCGCGCTCAAGGACGCCGGGTTCATCGCCTTCACGAACAACGGGATCAAGATGGGCTCGCTCTACGAACCGAAGGCGATCCTCGGACTCATCGGACTCTGCTTCACGAGCGTCTTCATGGCGCGGAAGGTTCCGGGCGGCATCCTCCTCAGCATCGTCATCACGGCGGCCGTCGGCATCCCGATGGGGATCACGAAGATCCCGACGTCGTTCCTCGCGATGCCCGCGTCGATCGACCCGATCGCGTTCAAGCTCGACATCCTCGGGGCGCTCAAGGTCGCCTACATTCCGTTCATCTTCACGTTCTTCGTCGGGGACTTCTTTTCGACGCTCGGGACGGTTCTCGGCGTTTCGCAGAAGGCCGGGCTGCTCGACAAGGACGGCAACCTTCCGGGCATCTCGCGGCCCTTCCTCGTCGATTCCATCGGCACCGTCGTCGGGGCGCTCTTCGGATCGACGACGATCACGACCTTCATCGAATCCGCCGCAGGGGTGGAAGCGGGCGGACGCACCGGGCTCACGGCCGTTGTGACGTCGCTCTGCTTCTTCCTCGCGATCTTCCTTGTGCCGGTCGCGACGTGCATTCCGAGCCAGGCGACCGCGCCCGCGCTGATCGTCATCGGCCTCATGATGATGTCCGGCGTGAAGAATATCGACTTCGACGACTTCACCGAGGCGTTCCCGGCGTTCATGACGATCCTCGTGACGGCCTACACGGTGAGCCTCGCGAACGGCATCAGCGCCGGAATCCTGATCTTCACCGTGACGAAGGTGCTCTCGGGGCGGCATCGCGAGGTCCACTGGGGGACGTACATCCTCTGCATCCCGCTCGTGATCTACTTCCTCGGGATGAAGTAGCGGTTCTTTTCGCCCCGGGGCGACCGTTCGCGTCGCTCCGGGGCTTTTTTGCCGGTACGGGAACAACGCCCTGCAAGGAGGCATGACCGATGAAAATAGAACCCGAAAACCGCAGCGCCCTGGTCGACGCCGCGATGGGACGCATTCCGTGCGATCTCGCGATCCGGAATGTGCGGATGCTCAACGTCTTTACGGGAGAGATCTACGCCGCCGAAGTCGGCATTCTTGGGACGCACATCGCGTGCGTGAGCGCGGACCCCGACGGAAGCGGGACGGGCTTCCCCGTAGAAGCGCGCGAGGAAGTCGACGGACGCGGGATGTTTCTGATTCCCGGGTTCATCGACGCGCACGTCCACATCGAAAGCAGCATGGTCACGTGCGCGAACATGGCGGCGGCGGTCGTCCCGCAGGGGACGACGACAGTCATAACGGATCCGCACGAGGTTGCGAACGTCGGCGGGCTCGACGCTGTGCGGTATATGATCGAGTCGAGCCGGGACCTGCCGCTTCGCGTCTACGTCATGGCGCCGTCGTGCGTTCCGGCGGTTCCGGGGCTCGAAGGGGCCGGGGCCGCATTCGGAGCGGCCGAGATGGAGGCGATGCTCGACATGGAGCGCGTCCTGGGACTCGCGGAACTCATGGACGTCGACGGGATCCTGAACAATTCCGAACGGATGCGGGGCGTCATCGATGCAGGAATTGCGCGCGGAACCTTCCTCCAGGGGCACGCGCCGTTCGTTTCGGGCAGGCGGCTGAACGCGTACCTCGCGGCCGGGCCCGAGAGCGACCACGAATCGCGGACGGGCGGGGAGGCGCGCGAGAAGCTGCGCCTCGGGATGTACGTCGACGCGCGCGAGGGGGGCGTATCCTCGAACGTCGGGACGGTCGCCGGAGCCGTGAAGGACTTCGCTTTCCTGGGAAACCTGTGTCTGTGCACCGACGACCGCGAGCCGGAGGCGCTTCTGCGCGACGGGCACATGAATCTGGCGGTGAAAAGCGCCGTGAACGCGGGGCTGTCGCCCGAACAGGCGATCCGGTGCGCGACGCTCAACGTCGCGAGGGAGGTCGGCCTGCGGAACCTGGGCGGCATCGCGCCGGGCTGGGTCGCGGACCTTCAGATCGTTCCGGACCTGTCCGCGCCCAAACCCGTCGCGGTCTTCCACGAGGGACGTCTCGTCGCCGAAAACTGGCGACTGACGGTCGCGCTGCCGCAACGGTCGTTCGCGGCCGAGTCGCTCGACACGATGAAGGTCGAGGTCCCGTCGCCCGAACGGCTGCGGATCGCCGCTCCCGAGGGGTGCGGCGCGAGCGTCCGCGTGAACGTCCCGGCGTTCGACTCGCCCGATACGCTCGTCACGGCGCTGGCCGTCGAGGAGATCCCCGTGCGGGACGGATTTCTCGACATCTCGGGCGATCCGGACCTCAAATACGTCGCGATCCTGAACCGGCACGGGGCGGGGAACATGGCCGTCGGGGTGATGCGGGGGTACGGGACGCGCGAGGGGGCGGTCGCGTCCACCGTGAGCCACGACTGCCACAACCTGACGGTCGTCTACGACCGGCCCGAAAACGCGGTCGTCGCGATCCGCGCGCTGATCGCCTCGCGGGGCGGGCATTGCGCCGTGAAGGACGGAGCTGTCATCGGGCTGCTGCCGCTGCCGATCTACGGGCTGCTGTCACCGCTGCCGTGCGGCGAACTCGTCGAGCGGGTCGACGCGATGAACGCGGCGCTCCGGTCGCTCGGGATCGCGACGAAGAACCCGGTCATGCGGATCGTCTGCCTCGCGCTGCCCGTCATTCCGAAGGGCAAGTTCACGGACCGGGGGCTCGTCGACGTGGACGCACAGGCGTTCGTCCCGCTGTTCGCCGCCGACTGATTCAAAAAGGAGGGGAACGACATGGTGCGGATTCTCGATCTGAATATCGAAAGCAGGAACGGGGAGCGCTCGCCCGTCCTCCATCCGGTTCTCGTGTGCGGCGACGACGGCCTCGTTCTCGTCGACGCGGGGTATCCCGGCCAGGCGGAGCTGTTCGCCGATGCGGCGCGCCGGAACGGCGCGGATCTTCGCGACCTCAAGGCGATCGTCATCACCCATCACGACTACGACCATATCGGCTCGCTCCGCGCGCTGAGGACGATGTTCCCGGACGCGGCGGTCGTCTCGTCGGCCGTCGAAAAAGAGTACATCTCCGGCGCGAAGCGCTCCCTGCGGCTCGAACAGGCCGAGCGGCTGCTCGAAAGCCTTCCGGAGGCCGAACGCGCCGGGGCGCTCGCGTTTCAGAAGACGCTCGAAAGCGTCGAGAGCACGCCCGTGGACGTCACGGTCGCCGACGGCGACCTGCTGCCGTATTGCGGCGGCCTCCGGATCGTCGCGACACCCGGCCACATGCCGGGGCACATTTCCGTCTTTGTCGAGCGCGGGAAGGCCCTGATCTCCGGCGACGCGCTGGCCGCCGAAAACGGCGTCCTCCTGATGGCCAACCCGCAGTACACGCTCGACATGAATGCCGCGAGGCGGTCCGTCGCGAAGCTCGCCCGGATGGACATCGACCGGATTTATTGCTACCACGGCGGGCTCGTGGAGGGAAATATCCGCGCCGCGTTGATGTCGATGCTGTCGGAGTGAAGCGCCCGCGACAGGGCGGCCCGCGTCGTTTCCCGGGCGATGCGCAAAGGCGAGGTCGGCGTCGGCGACGCCGACCTTTGTTTTCTTTGTGCAGCGCGCGCAATTTCGCCGTTGACATACATACCCGAAGGTATGTAAACTATGCCTCTGTACGATATGGGGGAAAGGGATGTGTTTCCGGGGTGCGACGGGTAAAGGAAGAGGCGATGGCGACGCGCGCGAGCCTTCTCGAATCGGCTCTCGACATCATGAGCGAGAAGCCGTTCGCGAGCGTTTCCATGACGGAAATAGCGAGGGGGGTCGAC
>CALMZW010000220.1 GCA_937870605.1 uncultured Synergistaceae bacterium | reverse complement strand
AGCGATCTTTCTGTAAGGATGGGATAGATTGGAATTTTTCATTGATACGGCGAACATCGACGAAATACGAACAGCGGAATCATGGGGGATCATTTCCGGCGTAACGACCAATCCGAGTCTGGTGTCGCGGGAAGAGGACGATTTTTTTGAGCTTCTGAAGTCGATCGCCGGCTTCGTGAACGGCCCGGTCAGCGCGGAAGTGACGTCTTCCGCGACGAACGAAATGATCGAGGAAGGAAAGAAGCTGGCGTCGCTTGCTTCGAATATCGTCGTCAAGATTCCGATGACTCCGGAAGGAACCGCAGCCGTACGGACCCTCTCCCAGGATGGAATTCCCACGAACGTCACTCTCGTTTTTTCTCCCCAGCAGGCGTTGCTCGCCGCTCGCGCGGGGGCGTCCTATGTCAGTCCGTTCGTCGGCCGTCTCGACGACATCGGCGAGGACGGCGTCGGACTTGTGCGGGATATCGCGGAACTCTTCTCCGTCCACGACCTCGATACGAAGATCATAGCGGCCAGCATCAGGCACCCGCGGCATGTTTTCGAGTGCGCGCTCGCCGGAGCGGATATCGCCACCGTGCCTTTCAAGGTGCTCCGGCAGTGTTATTCTCACCCATTGACCGAAAGGGGTCTCGAGTCATTTATGACAGACTGGAATCGGTACCGGAAAAATCATGGCGGTTAAGAGTTCGTCCAGGTCGTCGAGGTCGGCCAAGGCAGCGGCGGCGGAAAAGGCTGCCGTCGTCGATCAGGCGCCGGAGGTCGTCGCGGTTCAGGCGGAGCCTCCCTGCGAAACGCCCCCTCCGAGCGTCGTCGTAGAGACGGCGGTAGAGGCGGATTCCAGAAATGCGCCCCGTCCGAAGTATTCCTATTCGCGCCTTGCGCCGAAGATCATCTCCGACCTTCGCAAAGTCGCCAAAGATCTTGGCGTTTCCGGTTTTTCGTCTCTCCGGAAAGACGATTTGATCGTCGCGATCCTGAAGTCGCAGGCGGACGCGATGAACTTCCGCTTCGGCGGAGGAACGCTCGAAGTGCTGGCGGAAGGATACGGCTTTTTGCGTCCGAAGGGGCTTCTGCCGAGCGACAACGACGTGTATGTCTCCTCGTCGCAGATCCGGCGCTTCGGACTGCGGAACGGGGATGTCATCTGGGGTTTTGTCCGGCCGCCGAAGGATCAGGAGCATTATGAAGCCCTGCTTCGGGTGGAAATGGTCAATTTTTCCGATCCCGAGGCCGCGAGGAAGCGCCCGCAGTTCGGCGCGCTGACCCCGATCTTCCCGGACGAAAAGTTGACGCTCGAAACGGATCCGAAGGAAATTTCCACCCGCCTTGTGGACCTCTTCTCCCCGATCGGCAAGGGACAGCGCGCCCTTGTGGTTTCACCCCCGAAAGCCGGAAAGACCACGCTGATCAAGCGAATCGCAAACTCGATCACGCAGAACTATCCCGATATCATCCTGATGGTTCTTCTCATCGACGAACGCCCCGAAGAAGTGACGGACATGGCTCGCTCCGTGGACGGCGAGATCATTGCGTCGACGTTCGACCGGCCGGCCGACGAGCACATGCGGGTTGCCAACCTCGCGCTGGAAAAAGCGAAGCGTCTGGTCGAAGCCGGCAAGGACGTCGTCCTTCTTCTGGATTCCATTACGCGCCTTGCGCGAGCGTCGAATCTCGTCGTGCCGCCCTCCGGACGAACCCTTTCCGGAGGCATGGACCCCGCTGCGCTGTATTTTCCGAAGCGCTTTTTCGGGGCGGCGCGGAATATCGAAGAGGGCGGAAGCCTGACGATCATCGGAACGGCCCTCGTCGATACGGGGAGCCGAATGGACGATGTCATATACGAGGAATTCAAGGGGACGGGCAACATGGAGCTTCATCTGTCCCGAAAGCTCGCGGAACAGAGAGTCTTTCCCGCCATCGATATCACGAAATCGGGAACCCGGCGCGAGGAACTCCTTTTCAGCGAGGAAGACCTGGGCAAACTCTGGCTTCTCCGGCGCCGCATCGTCAGTGTGGATGAATCGGCGGCGCTGTCCCTCATCATAGATAAACTGAAGCAGTCTGCATCGAACAGAGAGTTTTTCATGTCCATCAAGCTTGCCTAGATCCCGGAACGGATGCCGGAACTTTTCCGGCGTATCTGCATCCGGATCAAAGGAGGGAGATGCGTGAAGAAATCGTCGAAAAAGGCCCCGGTCGCTCCCCGGGGAAAGGGACGATTCGGTTTTATCACGGTTGTTTTTCTTATGGTAGGCGCCGCAATTCTTCTGACCGTCAGTGCGGGAAACAGACACGCCATGGTCGCATGGGGGGAACTTCCCCATGAAAAATCCTCCGGAGAACCGGAGGTTCAGGATTCTCGCTTTATTCTGATCGATGTTTCGGATACGAAGCCGGAACTTCACGAAGACCTCGATGTGCGGGACGAGGCGTCGAGTCCCGGGAACCGTGTCTTCGTTCCCGACGATGTCGATGCGGCTTTCGCCGAAACCGGCGCGCCGGCTCTTGCGGAGCGCGGCAGTGAATCGGCCCTGCGTGCGACTCCGAGGGTTGCCCCCGCGTCACCGTCGCCGGTTCCGGAAAAGGCTCCGCTCGTCGTAACGCTTCCGGCCGATAAACGCACCCGCGTGGAGGAGCCGGCTGCATCGCGAACCGATGCCGCTGCGTCCGGGAAAGCGGCTGCGGAGGTTTCTCCGCTTTTCGCCGCCGGGACGGCTCAGACGGTCTCTTCACGGGAGCTGCCGGCGTCCGCCGGCGAGGAATCGGGTCTCCCCTCGTATCTCGGGATATCGAACGCCTCTTCTTTCGTTTCTCCGGATCTGAAGAGGCTTCCCGACGGAGACAAGCCGGAAATCACGCCCTTCTCCGAGACGACGATTCCCGATTACGACGTCATAGAATTGAAATCTGAGGAAAAAGGATCGAAATTGCCCGAACTGGACGAGCTCGAGGATGTATCCGACGACAAGGATGGCGACGAGATCGTCCTTCATCCCGTCCGGGCCGATTGGGTCGAGCACACGGTCCGGAGCGGGGAGACGCTCTCGGATATCGCGATCCGCTACGGTGTCCGCTCCGACTCCATCGTAAAGGCGAACGAACTCAAGAGTCCCGATCGTCTTGCGAGTCAACAGCTTCTGCTGGTTCCGAACTCGAACGACAGCGTCGAAGCGACGCTCGAGGAAGTCCGGACGCGGAAGGCCCGAATCGCCGAAAAACTGGATCAGGCGAAACCGCTTCATGTGACGACCTATATCGTCGGCCCCGGCGACAGCCTATGGTCGATCGCGAACCGTTTCAACGTCGAGATCGACACGATCTTCGGTTCCAACGCGCTGAAAGATCCCGACGTTCTCAAACCCGGAGCGGCCCTGCGGATTCCGAACCAGGACGGTATCTTCGTCGCTGTCAAAAAGGGAGAGACGGTCGAGTCGCTCGCGAAAAAGTTCAAGATCGCCGCGGCGAAAATCCGCGCCGTGAACGCGGGAGCCGATCTGACGTCGCTCGTTGCCGGAAAGGAACTGTTCCTACCCGGCGCGGCTCCGGAAGCCACGACATCGGGGGATGACGACGCAGCGAAGCCGGTCGTCAAGGCGGAACGCTCGTTCTCCAGAAGCTTCAAATGGCCCGTGATCGGAAAGCTCAACAGCCCCTTCGGATGGAGACGACATCCGATTTCGCGCAGGAGACAGTTCCACGCGGGACTTGACATCAAGGGGCCCCGTGGACGTGCGATCAAGTCGGCGAAGGCCGGCAAGGTCGTGTATGTCGGCTGGATGGGCGGGTACGGCCGAACGGTCGTCATCAACCACGGAAACGGGTATACGGCTCTCTACGCGCACTGCCAGACGCTGAACGCCCGCCAGGGACAGTCGGTGTCTCCGGGGACCGTGATCGCCTCCGTCGGCTCCAGCGGAAGGGCGACAGGAACGCATCTTCACTTCGAGGTGCGGCTGAATAACAGACCGATAAATCCGCTCAAGTTGTTGCGTTAGGCAATTTTCGCATGACATCCTGAAGCGAATTGAGTACACTGGACCAAGGAGATATCCCTGGTCCTTATTCTTTTTTTGAACCCACGCAGGGATGGAGGGCCTTCCGATGGCGAAGTTCGTGTTTGTAACAGGGGGAGTTGTTTCTTCCCTCGGCAAGGGGATTACGGCTGCTTCTCTGGGAGTCCTGCTCAAAAAGCGGGGCTTGCGCGTTTCCATCATCAAGCTGGATCCCTACATCAACGTCGATGCGGGGACGATGAATCCGTTCCAGCACGGCGAGGTGTTCGTCACCGACGACGGCGCCGAGACGGATCTTGATCTGGGGCATTACGAGCGTTTCATCGACGAGTCCCTTTCCTCGGACAACAATGTCACGACAGGAAAGATCTATTCCGCCGTGATTTCCAAGGAACGCAGGGGAATCTATCTCGGAGGAACGGTGCAGGTCATTCCGCACATCACCAACGAGATTCAGGAACGAATCCTCCGCTCGGCCGACAAGATGGACGTCGTGATCGCGGAGATCGGCGGCACGGTCGGGGATATCGAAGGCCAGCCGTTTCTCGAAGCGATCCGCCAGATGGCTTCCCGCGTGGGACGGGAGAACGTCCTGTATTGCCACGTGACGCTCGTGCCTTTTCTGGAGGCCGCGCAGGAACTCAAGACGAAACCCACCCAGCACAGCGTCCAGGAACTCCGGCGCATCGGCATTCTGCCGGATATCATCGTCTGCCGGTCGCATTATGAAGTGTGCGACGATATGCGCGACAAAATCGCCCTGTTCTGCAACGTGCCGAAGGAGGCCGTCATCCAGGCGCTCGACGAGCCGACGATCTACAAGGTTCCGCTGAGCCTCCACGCCCAGAAGCTCGATGTTCTCGTGATGAAGCGCCTCGGGATCGAGACGCCGGTCTCTCTCGACCTTTCCGATTGGGAGCGGGTCGTGCAGCGGTACTGTCACCCTTCGGGAGAGGTGGAGATCGCTCTTGTGGGAAAATACATCAACCACAAGGATGCGTATCTCAGCGTGGTGGAAGCGTTGCACCATGCCGGGGTCCATCACGATGTCCGCGTTTCCATCCGGTCCGTCGAGGCCGAGGAAATCGAAGAAAAGGGCGCGGAGAACGTCCTCTCCGGCGTCTCTGGAATCGTGGTTCCCGGCGGATTCGGGGCGCGCGGCTTCGAGGGGAAGATTCTGGCCGCCCGCTACGCGCGCGAGAAACGCATCCCGTATCTTGGCCTTTGCCTCGGGATGCAGGTCGCCGTGGTGGAGTTCGCAAGAAACGTGTGTTCCCTGACGGGCGCACACAGTTCGGAAATAGATCCCGGCGCGGTCAATCCGGTCATCCATCTCATGGAGGAGCAG
>CALMZW010000219.1 GCA_937870605.1 uncultured Synergistaceae bacterium | reverse complement strand
GCGTCGATGCAGAGGACGCTGATCCGTCGCCGCGTCGTCCGCTCGAATTCCTCTTCGGCGAGCCGCAGGATCCGGCCTTCGTCGGAGACCTGCGCGTCCGTGATGATGAGGATGTTTCTGGCGTAGGGGCCTTTTTCGGCGGGGATCGCCACCGCCTGTTCAAGCGCGACGCCGAGTTCCGTTCCGCCGTCGTCCTTGCTCTTCAGGACGAATTCGGTGAGTTTCGCGACGTTCTCTTTCGTGGCCTGGAGCGGGACGCGCGAATACCACTTCGTGACGCTGTGGAAGATGCCGACGGCGACACGGTCCCGTTCCGTCAGCCCGGCGAGGAAGCTCTTCACGGCCCAGTCGGACGACTCCCATTTCGCCCCCTGCATGGACCCGGAGTGGTCGATCAGCAGGATGACCTCACGCGGCTGCGGCGCGGATGATTCTCCCGCGGGCGGCGTCAGCGTCGCGAGGAAGAAGGTCTCGCCCTTCGGGTCCGCATGCCGTACAACCTGGAGACGGGGCGCCTTCGGGTCTTCGGGCGGCGTCCAGAGCAGCACGAAATCCCGGTCGGGAAGGACCTCGCCGTCCTTGAGGCGCACGATGGTTCCCGAATCGCCGGGCATCGCTTCGATCGTGTGCGATGGGCTTTCGATCCGCCCGGACCCAGTGACGAGAAGGTTCAGCGAAAACCGGTGGCCCGGGTCGCGCAACGTGAAGAGCGGCTGCCCCTTCGCGTGGGGAGAGGTGCGTTCGTCGCTCCGGACGTACCGCGGAGCCGTGGTGAGCGGAACGCGGAGACTCCACCCGCGTCCCTCGGGGCGGGCGAGCTGGACGTACTCCGTCGTGACGCGGACATCCTGCCCGGGGACGATGCCCGCAACCCAGAGCGTGAAGACGTCGGGCGATTCGCGCGTGAGGAGCGTGGACTGACGCCCCTCGGAGACGGCCTGTTTATGTTCCTTTTCGGCCTGTCCGCGTTCCTTCAGGACGGCGTCGATCCGAACGTCGCCGAAGACGACGGCGACCTTCGTGACGGCCGCGTCACCGGGATTCGGGAAGCGGTAGACCGCCTGGATGACCTTCCCGGATTGTTCCGCCGAAAAGCCGAACGTGTGCGTGACCGAAATCGACGCCAGCGGTCCGACCAGGGATCCCGCCAGTTCGGTCCGCTTGAGCGGGACGAAGATGGGAGAACGTGCGACATCGCCGCTGATGACCTCCATCGCCGCGTGGCCGTCGCCGCGGGAGTTGTAGTAATGCGACGGATTGAACGCCGCCCGTGCGGGCGCGGCTGCGAGGATGCTCACGAGAAGCGCCGCGAATATGGTGCGTCGGGATAGCATTGCATTACGCATCAGATTTCACCTCGATTGCGGCCCGCTCCCGTTTCCGGGGCCCGAAGTCCGCCCCCGCGGGATGCTGCCGATATTTATTGAATTTTACACAATATCCTGGCGGGAATACAGGGGAGAAAAGCGGAGACCGAACGATTGCGGGAGAGCGTTTTCTCTCCGAGGATGGTTATTCGGCAGTCCGTGACGGGACGGAGAGGGCTTCGAGCCGGGCGATGCGGCTTTCGAGCGACGGGTGCGTGCTGAAGATGCTGTCGCGTCCGAGCTTCTTTCCCTTGAGCGGGTTCACGATGAAGAGATGTTGCGTTCCCCGGTTCGCGGCCTCCAGCGGCTCGATGTCGTAGGACAGCTTGTTCAGCGCGGAGATGAGTCCCTTCGGGTTTCGCGTGAGTTCCACCGCCGCCGCATCCGCGAGGTACTCCCGCTGCCGGCTGACGGCCAGCTGGATGATCGTCGCGAGGATGGGCGCCACGATCGAGAGAACAACCGCGACGAGCGCGACGAGCGCCTGGCCGCCGCCGCTTCCCTTGTCGGAACTGCGCCTGCGCCCGCCGCCCCAGAGGAAGCTCCGGCGCATGACGTCGCACAGAAGCACAATCGCGCCGACCATGACCGCCATGAGCGTCGCGAACCGGATGTCGTAGTTCCGGACGTGGGACATCTCGTGCGCCATAACGCCCTGTAGCTCGTCGCGCGTGCATTTTTCGAGCAGTCCGCGCGTGATCGCGACGCTCGAGCGAGCCGGGTCCCTGCCCGTCGCGAACGCGTTCATCGCCGTATCCTCGATGAGGTAGACGCGGGGCATGGGAATCCCCCCCGCGATCGAAAGTTCTTCGACGACGTTCCAGAGCTGCGGCTGGTCGGAATGGGCGATCTCTCGCGCCCCGCTCATCGACAGGACGATGCTGTCGCCCTGTGACCACGCGATCAGTCCGTACACGCCGCCGATGATCGCGGCGATGACGAGCCCCCCCTGCCAGGATCCCGCGAAATAGGTTCCGACGACGGCGCCCACGACGATGAAAAACAGCGTCATCACGATGAAAAGAATGATGCTGACGCGCTTGTTGTGCGTGATCAGACGATCGAAACTCGCCATGGCTCCGGGCTCCCTTCTTCCGGCGCTACGTTCCCGCGGAGTCTCCCGGGAAGGAGACGGACGCTGCGTTCCGTTCGTCGGGAACGTCGATGGACCACATGCTCCGCCTTCGATACCCCATCATGCCCGCGACGATCGAATCGGGGAAGGACGACACGGCGATGTTGTATTCCTTGACGGAATCGTTGTAGTACTGTCGGGCGAATGCGATCTTGTTCTCCGTCGACGCGAGTTCCTCCTGGAGGGCGAGGAAATTGGAATTCGCCTTCAGCTCCGGGTATCCTTCGCTGACGGCGAAGAGCGTCTTGAGCGCGCCCGAAAGCCGCGCCTCCGTTTCGCCCGATTCGGCCGGGGACGCCGACTTCATGGCTTCCGAACGGAGCGCCGCGATCCGTTCGAACAGGTCGCGTTCGTGGTCGGCGTACCCGCGCACCGTTTCGACGAGATTCGGGATGAGATCGTGCCGTCGCTTGAGCTGGACGTCGATCTGACTCCAGCCGTTCGTCACGTTCTCGGATTTGCGGACCAGTCCGTTATAGACGTATGCTCCGTAAAGAACTGCTGCGCCTGCCGCTCCGGTGATCCACATCAATGAACGCACGACATCATTCATCCCCTTTTTTTGAATGATGAACGTATAATAACATGAACATGACACGAGAGGAGTGCGAGGTTCATGGATTGGGAAGCACATCTGAACGCGAGGGCGAAGCGGCTCGTTCCGTCGGTGATCCGGGAAATGATGCAGCGTGCGTCGAAGCCCGGAGTCATTTCCTTCACGGCCGGGCAACCCTCGGAAGACCTCTACCCCGTCGACGCGCTGGATGCGGCGTTGCAGAAGGTGCTCCGGGAAGAACCGGGGCTCCTGGCGTACCCGGACTCTCTCGGCGACATCAAACTCCGGGAATGGATCGCCTGGTGGCTCAAGGCGCAATGCGTCGTCCCGGAAGGAATTTCGGAGCGCAACATCGTGCTCACGACCGGTTCGCAGGAAGGGATCAACATCGTTTCCCAGCTCTTTCTCGATGAGGGGGACGCTGTTGTTGTCGAAGCCCCGTCGTATCCGGAGGCCATGTTGTCCTTCTCGAAAGAGGGCGCCGGCTTTCTGACGGTTCCGTTCGACGACGACGGGCCGGATCCCGCGGCGCTCGAGAGGCTTCTCTCGTCGCGGAAGGTTTCGTTTTTCTACACGATCCCGACGTTCCAGAATCCGACCGGACGCAGCACAACGTCGGAGCGCAAGCGCGACATCCTCGCCGTTTTGCGAAAACACGAAACGATCCTTATTGAGGACGATCCGTACCGTTTCCTGTGGTACGACCAGATGCCGGAGCTTCCCTATTCGGCCGTCGGCGAAGACGGGGACCGCATCATTTCGCTCGGGAGTTTTTCGAAGATCGTCGTTCCGGGCGTCCGGTGCGGCTGGATGATTCTCCCCGAAATCCTCGCGCCGAAGGTCGCGATGCTGCGTCTGACCTTCGAGCTGGGGCTGCCCGCGTTTCTCCAGCGAGCCGTATTTTCCGTCGTGTCCGGGCCGAGCTTCGCGGGGCACCTTGAGCGGTTGCGGCAGGTCTACTCGGAGCGCCGGGACGCCCTCTCGGACGCGCTCTCGAAACTCGCCGGAAACAAGGGCGTGTCGTTCGAACGCCCCGGCGGCGGTTTCTTCATCTGGGGACACGCGCCCGAAATCCGTTCCATCGAGTTCGCCCGGTTCGCGGCGGAAGAAGAGGCTGTCGGCGTCATTCCGGGGTCCGTCTTCTTCGCGAATCCCGGGGACGGAGAGACGGCGCTTCGTTTTTCGTTCGCGAACGTCGCTCCCGAACAGGCATGGGAAGGAGTCAAACGCTTCGTGCGGGCGCTGGAGCGATACCGGTCGGGGGAAGGTCGCGCCGGAACGAAGTGACCATTCGCGCGCTTCTGCGAAAAGTCGGAGAATGATTCATTGACGCACCTTCGAAGCTCCTGTATAATCTTCCGGACTTCATAGTGAAAAAGCGATGATGCGGAGTGTTTTCGTGCGATCTCGCCACCAGAGATGGGGTTTCGTTGGCTGGAAGAACCCCTTGGCGGTGCCCGAAAGCGTAAAATCCGCGGAGCTTGGACGGAAAGCTTCGTTTCGGAGCGGAGTACGTTCACGGCCGGGATCTCCGTTATCGGATCCGAGCGGAGCGCAGACGCGCTCAAGTTGGGTGGTACCGCGGGTTCAGGCCCGTCCCTTTAGGGACGGGCCTTTTTTGTATTCTGGGGGGACGACGATGATTCGAGAGGGACGGCTTGTATGGGGCGGCTGCGACGCCGCCGGACTTGCGGAACGGTTCGGAACGCCGCTCTACGTGATCGACGAGGCGTTGGTCCGGGAGAAAATCGCAGAGCTCCGGCGCTCCTTCCTCGACCGGTGGAGCGATACGCAGGCCGTCTACGCCGGAAAGGCTTTTCTGCCCCTGGCGATGTGCGCCCTTGTCGCCTCCGAAGGGCTTGGGCTGGACATGGTTTCCGGCGGCGAGATCCACGCGGCCCGCGCGGCGGGGTTCCCGATGGAGCGGGGATATTTTCACGGAAACAGCAAGACTGAGGCGGAACTGGAGTTCGCGCTCGACGCCGGCGTGGGGCGGATCGTCGTGGACGGAATCATGGAGCTCGATCTGCTTCGCTCGATCGCGGAGAGGAAGGGGCGCCCCGCGGATATCCTGATTCGCGTCGCTCCAGGCGTTGACGCGCACACGCACAAATACGTGATCACCGGACATACGGGCTCGAAGTTCGGCGTTCCGCTGACCGACGACAGCCTCGCGCGTTCGGTCGAGCTGTGCATGTCGTCGAAAGGTCTGCGACTCCACGGCTTCCACTTTCACGTCGGATCGCAGATCCGTGAGAACACATCGCATCTTCTTGCCGTCGACATCCTGATGGAGCATATGAACGAACTCCGGAAAATACTGGGCTTTGAAACGAAAGAACTCAACGTCGGCGGAGGGTTCGGCGTCGCGTATCTTCCCGACGAGCGGACGCCTGATATCGCGTCGTTCACCGATCCCCTGATGGAGCGGATCGGGGTGGGATGCGCCGAGTTCGGAATGCCGCGTCCGAAGGTGATCATCGAACCAGGTCGATGGCTGGTCTCGGAGGCCGGCATCACCCTGTATCGCGTGACGACGGTCAAGAAGATCCCGGGAATCGTGACGCACGTCGGCGTCGACGGCGGCATGACCGACAATCCGCGTCCCGCCCTGTACGGCGCGAAGTATTCCGCGCTGCTCGCCGAACGTGCGGATGCGCCTTCCGGCGGGAAGGTCTCCATTGTCGGAAAGTGCTGCGAATCGGGGGACATCCTGGCCGAAGGCGTCGAACTCCCCGAGCCCCGGAGGGGAGACATCCTCGCGGTCCTGAACACCGGGGCGTACACCTTTTCGATGGCGAACAACTACAACATGACCCCGCGGCCGGCGGTGATCTTCGTCCGGGACGGGAAGGTTGACGTAGTCGTTCAGCGGCAGACGTATGACGATCTGATCCGGGGGCAGTCGATCCCGGATTTCGTGTCGGGCCGGAATCCTGCGGGCCCGGCGAGCCTGTAGCGGACGCGGAGGTGATCGACCGGCGCGACCGAAGAGATCCGTGCTCCTGCGTTTTCCCGTGAGTTTTCCTCGGGCCGAAAGCCGGAGGAATATGCGCGTCACACAGACGGAACAGGAAAGGGGAGTTGTTGCGTGAGGAATATGATTCGGGTTCTTGTCGCGGCGGTGTTGGTTCTTTCCTTCGGAGGAGCGGTTATGGCTGCGGATGTCGTTCGCATCGGACATACGGTTTCGCTGACGGGCGGAGCGTCGATGTGGGGGCAGTCCGAGGCGCGGGCGATCGACATGCTCGTCAAAAAGATCAACGATGCGGGCGGAGTTCTGGGAAAGAAGATCGAAGTCGTGCGGTACGACAACCGGAACGACGCGGTCGAGGCGGTCAACGTCGCGAAGCGTCTCGTGAGCGACGGCGTCGTCGCCGTGATCGGACCGGCGCAGAGCGGAAACTCGATCGCTTCGGCTCCCGTCCTCGAGAAGGCGTCCGTTCCGATGGTCGTGACGACGGCGACGAATCCGTACGTGACGATGGACCAGCGCAGCGGCAAGGTCCGTCCGTTCGCGTTCCGTCCCTGCTTCATCGATCCCTTCCAGGGGACCGTCGCCGCGCGTTTCGCGATCACGGACCTGAAGGCGAAGACGGGCGCGATTCTCTATGACGTGGGGTCCGACTACGGCCAGTGGCTCGCGAAGTACTTCGAGGAAGCGTTCGTCGCGAAGGGCGGCGTGATCGTCGCGAAGGAAGCCTTCCGGAGCGAGGAACTCGACTACAGGGCCCAGCTCGGCAAGATGAAGGGGCTCAACCCGGACGTCATCTTCATCCCGACGAGCCAGAAGGAAGCCGCGATGGCCGCGAAGCAGGCCCGGGATCTCGGCATCAACGCCGTTCTGCTCGGAACGGACAACTGGGGGAGCCCCGACCTGATCGACCTCGGCGGCAGCGCGATCGACGGCGGATACTTCGTGAATCTCGCAGATCTTGCGGATCCGGACATCAAGGATTTCGTCGCGGAATACAAGGCGGCCTTCAACGAGGATCCCGTACTGCCGAACCCCGTAATGGCGCAGGACGCCCTGCTCATGATCGTCGATTCGATCACGCGCGCGAACTCCGTCGAGGGCGGGAAGATCGCGAAGGCCATGGAGACGATCAAGGACCTGAAGGTCACCAGCGGCCCGCTGACCATCAGCGCCGCGGACCATAACCCCTTCAACAAGCCGGCCGTCATCCAGAAGGTCGATGTGAAGAACAAGACCTTCCAGTTCGTCAAGAAGTACGTGTCCGTGGAATAGCGTTTTTTCGGTTTTTCGCGCCCTGACGTATGGCGCTCCCGCAGAGATGCGGGAGCGCCGCGTCCGGGACTCATTTGTGAAAGGACTGTGACGGGTGTTCCTTCAAACCCTCGTAACCGGGTTATCCATAGGCGGCATCTACGCGCTGATGGCGGTGGGGTATTCCCTGGTCTTCAGCGTGCTCGGCTTCAGCAACTTCGCTCACGGAGCGGTCATCATGCTCGGCGCCTATCTCGGGCTGGCCCTGGCGGTGAAACTGCATCTGGGGATCGGGCTCGTGCTGGTCGGCAGCATCGTCGGAAGCGGCATCCTCGCCGTGATGAACGAACGTCTCGCCTATTCCGTGCTCCGTCGGCGCAAGGCGCCGTCGCTCTATCTCATGATCAGCGCGATGGGGTGTTCGGTCTTTCTCGAAAATCTGGTGTACGCCACGATCGGATCCCGGTTCTACGCCTTCCCCGAGTTCTTCTCGCGGCAGGTGGTGCAGTTCGCGGGCAGCTCGCTGAGTCTTCTTGATCTCGCGGCCTTCATCGTCGCGTTTCTCGCCATCCTGGCGCTGCACGTGTTCGTGACGCGCACGAAGACCGGCATCGCGATCCGGGCGGGCGTGTGCGACATGACGATGTGTTCGCTCATGGGCGTCAACGTCGATCGTCTGATCATGGTGGTCTTCCTGCTCGCGGGAGCCTTCGCGGGCGTCGCGGGCGTCTTTCTCGGGGTCAAGTACCTCGTCTACCCGACGATGGGATGGGTGACGAATAAGGCGTATATCGCGGCGGTCATCGGAGGGCTCGGAAGCCTGCCCGGCGCGCTCGTCGGGGGATTGATCCTCGGCGTCGTCGAAACCTTCGTGTCGACGTACGTCTCGAGCGTGATGCGCGACGTCTTCAGCTTCACGCTGCTCATCGCCCTGCTCGTCTGGATGCCGAACGGCCTGTTCGGTTCGGACACGGAAGAAAAGGTGTAGGGGCCATGGACTATATCCTCTCGGTCGTCACGCTGGCGGCCATCAACATGATCGCGGTCCTGGGTCTTTCGATCTTCACGGGGTTCACGGGTCTTTTCTCGTTCGGACACGCCGCCTTCGTGGGCGTCGGGGCGTATGCGTCCGCGATCCTGACGTATTACTACTACGTCCCGTTCTTCATCGCGCTCGTCGCCGGGGCGTTCGCGGCCGCCGCGGTGAGCCTGATCATCGGCGTTCCGACATTGCGGGCCAAGCTGCGGAGCGACTACTTCGCCATCGCGATCCTCGGCTTCGGGGAGGCGTTCCGCGTCATTCTCGAAAACCTCGAGATCACGAACGGCGCGCGCGGGCTTCCGGGGATCGATTCGTTCACGACGCTGCCGATCGTTCTCGTCGCCCTCGCGTTTTCCGTATGGATCACGCGGAACTTCCTGAAATCCCGCTACGGGGTCGCGTGCATCGCGATCCGGGAGGATCCCGTCGCCGCGGAGATGTCGGGCGTGGGGCTGTTCCGGACGCGGCTTCTGTCCCTGGTGCTGAGCGCGTTTCTGTGCGGCCTGTCCGGCGGGCTCATGGCGCATTTCCTGTCGTTCATCCAGCCCGTGATGTTCACGCTCGTGCAGTCAACACAGCTCCTGGCGGCCGTCATCGCTGGAGGCATGGGGAGCATCACCGGACCGCTGTTCGCGTCGTTCCTGTTCATCGTGCTGCCGGAAGCGCTCCGGGTCGCGAACATGTGGCGGCTCGTGGCGTACGGACTCATGCTGGTCCTGATCATGATCTACCGTCCGCAGGGAATTATGGGCTATCAGGAACTTCCCGACCTGTTCCGCCGGAAAATCTCCCGGTCCGGGACGAAGTGAGGGGGGTGTCGGATATGGCTCATCTTCTCGAAATGGAAAACCTGACGAAGGATTTCGGAGGCATCCGTGCGGTCGATTCGCTCACCTGTTGCGTGGACGAAGGGAGCATCACCGGGATCATCGGCCCCAATGGGGCCGGCAAGACGACGGTGTTCAACCTGATCACGGGCGTCTATCGTCCGACGACGGGCGCTATCCTTCTCGAAGGCGCCTCGATCGTCGGCGACCGGCCCGACGTGATCGTCGGGAAGGGAGTGACGCGCACCTTCCAGAACATCCGGCTCTTCAACCGGCAGACCTGCCTTGAAAACGTGATGACGCCGCTGCTGCAGCGCACGCCGTGCTCGCTGTTCTCCGCGCTGTTGCGGACCCCCCACGCGCGCCGGGTCGACCGAACCGTGCGCGCGAAGGCGATGTCGCTTCTCGTCGCGATGGGGATCGAGTCCTACGCGGACGCGAAGGCCTCGACGCTGCCGTACGGCCTGCAGCGAAAGCTCGAAATCGCACGAGCCCTGGCCGCCGAGCCGAAACTGCTGCTTCTCGACGAACCGGCCGCGGGAATGAACCCCGAGGAAACGCGCTCGCTCGCCGACCTGATCGCGCGCGTCCATGCCGACTTCAACGTCTCGATCCTGCTGATCGAGCACCACATGGATCTCGTGATGAACATCTGTTCGCCGGTGATCGTCATGAACTTCGGCGCGTTGCTGGCGGTGGGGCGGCCGGACGAGGTGCGCGCCGACGAACGCGTGATCGGCGCCTATCTGGGCAGAAAGAAACGGGACGGAAACAAAGCGGCCGCGCCGGAGGGCGCCGAAGGAGAGGATCGCCATGCCGGCGCTCGTCGTTGAGAATCTTCACGTTCATTACGGCGCGATCCACGCCGTCCGCGGGGTCTCGTTCACCGTCGAATCGGGAGAGATCGTCTCGATCGTGGGGTCCAACGGAGCCGGCAAGTCGACGATCATGTGGACGCTCGCGCGCGTCGTCCCGCTGACGGGCGGAACCATCCTTCTGGAAGGGGCCCCGCTGCCCGACCTTCCCCATCTGGTCGTCGAGCGGGGGGTGGCGCTCGTTCCGGAGCGTCGCCGCCTTTTTTCGGCGCTGTCGGTTCGGGAAAACCTCGTGATGGGGGCGTATAACCGGAAGGACCCGGCCGGCGCGGCGCGCGACATGGAACGGTGCTTCACGCTCTTCCCCATCCTCAAGCAACGACTGGCGCAGCTGGCCGGGACGCTCTCCGGCGGGGAGCAGCAGATGCTTGCGATCTCCCGGGCGCTCATGAGCAGCCCCCGCGTGCTCCTGCTGGACGAACCGTCGCTCGGACTGGCGCCGATGATTGTGGAGACCTTGATGGAGACGATCCTCAAGATCCGCGACGAGGGGATGACGGTGCTTCTCGTCGAGCAGAACGCAGCCCAGGCGCTCGACATCAGCGACCGGGGGTACATCATGGAGACGGGACGGATCGTGAAGAGCGGAACGGGGCGCGAGCTTTCCGACGATCCCGATATCCGGAGAGTCTATCTGGGCGGCTGATCCGACATAGGCGACAGGGAACCGTACGGAACGCGCGAACGGCTTCGGGGCGGCGAAAAACGACCGCTTCGAAGCCGTTCGTTCGTGTCGTTTCGCGGCCCTCAACGGGCGTGCAGCGCCCGCAAAAACAGCTCTTCCGACGCCCCGAGCCGCTCCGTCACGTCTTCCGGCGTGCGCAGCGGCCGCCCGGAAAGCATCCGATGCAGGGAGAGAAGCGCTTCCGCGTTCCATGCGCCCTGTGCGTTCCCGTACGGCGCCAAGCTGTTCCTCGTCCTCTGTCCGGGAGCGATGTAGCGGATGGGCTGGAGCGACAGCGACACGCCGAGCGCTTCGGCCGTTTCCGTCGCGGCGCGGAGCCTGCGGAACAGCTCCGCCGGGGTGTCCCGGAAGTCGTAGAGCACCGGCGTCTCGAACGTGCGGAACCCGCGCTCCGCGAAAGCGCCGACCGCCGCTCCGTACTCTTCCCGCTCGTCCCATCCGTCGAACGCGATGCGGACCGGATGAACAGGAATGAGCGCGAGCAGGTCGATGAGGCGCCGGTTTTTCGGTTCGGCCGCGAGCGTCGTCTCGAAGCCCTGGGTGAAGTCCACGCGCCTCCGCGTCCGTCGCGCGCCGTCCGGTCCCCACGTCGCGCCCGCCCAGAAGCCGAGTTCCGCGATGTCCATGACGATCCGCGACAGATGCCGCGACGCGAGAACGTTGTTGTCGAGCATCAGCAGGTTGCGCCGCGCCCCGAGGGAGCGCTCGAAATCCAGGATCTGGCTGCGGATCGGGACGTACTCCCGGCAATCCGGTTCGATGCGCGACACGGTGCAGAACGGGCATCGATTCGCGCATCCGCGC
>CALMZW010000218.1 GCA_937870605.1 uncultured Synergistaceae bacterium | reverse complement strand
CCTTCCGGCGGAGGAGGAATCACTCCCGAGAGACGCCGTTGGTCCGGCTCGCGGCCAACGGTCAGAAACGCCGCCGCAAGAGCGACGCTTCCCGCAAGTACGCCGCACCAGAAGCGCGCATTTCGTCGCATGGGACCACCCTTTCAGGCTTCTCCGTCGTTTTTGTGGAGCGCGCAGGGCGACCCGTCCCCTGTTTCATAGTGTGTCGGATGCTTCCGGGGCCGAAACGAGTTCCGGATCGCCTACCCCCTGGGCTTCGATCCCGGAACGGCCTCCTTCGCCATACGTCCGTCCGCGGTTTCGAGCAATGTCCGGCTCGACTGAAGAAGCGGCAGGATATCCGCGTAGTCCCGTCCGGAGACCGCGTGTTCCTTCATCGCGGACGCCAGGACCGCGATTTCGGAGAGCAGACGCTCCACGGAATCCGTCGCGCTTGCCGCGGGGATCAACCGGAGGATTTCCCGTTCGGCTTCTTCCCGTCGGGATGACAACAGGATCTCCTGCCCCGGCGTCGGAACGATCGCCGGTCGGCCGATTTCCCTGATCCCTTCCGCGAGCGATTCCGAAGCGTCCGGTTCGCCGTGGGTGATGATGAAAACGGGGCCGGCGGCGCCGGCTCCCGGAGCCGGAATGAAGTTCGCGGCCCAGGTCAGAAGATCGTTGCGGTCTCCGTGCGCCGAAAATCCGTTGATGGTATGAAGCTTCGCCTTGACGGTCACGTCTTCGCCCGCGATCCGCAGGTTCGTCTCGCCGTCGACCAGACGCCGTCCGAGCGTTCCCTTCGCCTGGTATCCGACGAAGACGACGTGATTGTTCGGATCCCATACTCCGTGCTTGAGGTGATGGACGACGCGTCCGCCGGTGCACATCCCGCTTCCGGCGAGGACGACCGCATTCCGCACCTCGTTGATCGCCTGCGATTCCTTCACCCCTGAGACATACTGCAGGTTGTCCGGCATAAACGGATCGATGTCTCTGGCCGTCCACGACTGAATCTCCGAGGACATGAGGTTGGTATGCTTCCGGTAAATCTCCGTCGCCTTCACTCCCATCGGCGAGTCGAAGTAGATCGGCGCGCTGTCCATGGCTCCCGTCTTCTGCAGAAGCATCAGTTCGTACAGGATCCGCTGCGCCCGGTCGACGACGAACGTCGGGATGATGACCTTCGCCCCGGCCGACAACGCATCCTTCATGACCGAGCGGAACTCTTCGCGGCTTTCGAGGTTCGATTTGTGCAGCCGGTTGCCGTACGTGGACTCCAGGATGACGTAATCCGCCTCCGTGATGAAGGCCGGATTGCGTTCCATCACCGTCTCCTGCGGGCCGAGGTCGCCGCTGAAGACGACCGTCACGCGCTCGTCCCCTTCCGTAAGCCGGACCTCCAGAATCGCGCTCCCGAGGATATGCCCCGCATCGCGGAAACGCACCGCGATTCCCGGCGCGACGTCGATCCGTTCGTCGTAGCTCGCCGGTGAGAGATACGACAGGGCCTTTTCCACATCCTCGAGCGAATACAGGGGCTCCACGGGCGGAATGCCCTTCCGTTCGTTCTTTCGGGTCTTCCACTCTGCCTCTTCACGCATGAGATTCGCCGAATCGCGCCAGAGGACATCGAGAAGATCCAGCGTCGGCAGCGTCGCCCGGATGGTTCCGGTAAAGCCCTGCCTGACGAGGAGGGGTATTCGGCCGGAGTGATCCAGATGCGCGTGGGTGAGCAATACCGCGTTCAGCGTAGAGGGAGCGAAGGGGAAGGGAGTCTTGTTCCGCGTTTCGTCATCGCGGCCCTGAAAGGTTCCGCAGTCGACAAGGACTCTGCTTCCGGCGCATTCAATGAGGTAATTCGACCCGGTCACCTCTCCGGCGGCTCCTAAAACCGTCAGTCTCATCAGCGTTCCCCGGGGCCGTCACCGGCCCTCGGGCCACCCTCCTTTCGAATCCCTTCCGTGCAGGCGATACCCGGTTCTTCGGGCGGCCGGTCCGGAAAACAGAACACGAGCAGCGTTCCCCGTCCCGCATCCGATTCGATCGTCATGGTCCCGTCAAGCAGGGTCATCCGTTCCATCATATTCGCAAGTCCCCGGTGTCCCTGGACCCGCAAATGCTCGAAGTCGAGATCCGGCGTGAACCCGCTTCCGTTATCGCGAATCGTGAAGCGGATTCCTCCGTTTTCGCGTCCGATCTCCGCGGCGATCTCCGTCGCGTTTCCGTGACGGACGGCGTTGGAAACGGCTTCCTGCAAAATCCGGAAGATCGCGAGCACCCGCTCGGGCGTCGTTTCGACCGTTTCGTCCGCCTCGACGACGACCCGGACGCCGAACGACCGCGAAAGACGATCCGCAAGCCCCGTCAGTGCGGCCGCGACACCAAGTTCCAGCCACGGGGGGGACAATTCGTCGCACATCGCCCGAAGCTCCCTGACGGCGGATTGCGCCGTTTCCTCGACGAGATTCAGATGCCGACCCCGTTCCTCTTCGGCGCCGGGCATCCGGTAAAGACGCACCTGCTGGATCATCGCCGTGATGTCCTGCAGCGGGCCGTCGTGCAGTTCCCGAGCGATGCGGCGTTTCTCGTCCTCCTGCACCCGGACGATATCCGTCACGTACCGGTTCCTCAGGTCGTTCCGCTCGATGGCCGCAGTCGCCAGACGGTGCAGCGCATGCCGGATCCGTCCGACCTCGAGAACCGCCTGCGGATCATCGGCTCGCGGAAGATCCCGCCCCAGGCGCAGAGCGGAAATCTCCGTATCCATATTTCGAAGCGGGACAATGAGCCATCGCCAGAGGGCCCAGATCGCGAGAAGGCTCGCGAGCGTCATCAGGACGATCAGGATCGGCCAGAGGTGCCCGATCCGGACGAGCGGCCCGAGCAACTGGTTCCACGCGACGGCCGCCACGACATACCGCGACCCCTCGTCAACGGGATAGACCGCGATCGTATATCGTTCCCCCTGCTTGTCCCGGACCTCGACGGCCTTTCCGAACGGCAGTTCGGGTCGCCACAGCGCCGCCAGATTCCGCACGCCGGGCGACGCCATCAGAACCTTGCCGTCCGCCGCGAGGACGGCGACCCATCCGGGAAGCGACGGCCCCCAGGAAAAAATCCGGAAGCGATGCATATCGGTCGGAAAATACGGACCGGCGTCCCGACTGATCCGGGACGCCACGTTTTCCGCCAGGTCTTCCACGTAGGAGCGTGCGACGAACTCGACCGCCCACTGGTGATGCACGAGGCCGAACCCCGCGACGAGAAGCACGGCGAACATGGGCAGCAGAATGGAAAGCGTCAGGACGACAAGGAGATGTCGCCTCATTCAAGCAGTTCCTCCAGCGTCACCACGCCGTATTTCAGCGCCAGAAGCAGGGCTTCCGTCTTGTTGCGCGCGCCGAGCTTGTCGTAGATCGAGGCGAGATGCGTCTGAACGGTCCGTTCGCTGATGAACAGGTCGGACGCGACCTCTTTGCTGGAAAGCCCTTTCGCGGCGAGAATGAGGACTTCGCGCTCCCGGACGGAAAGCGGTTCGGGCGTGAAATCGCGGTCTCCGACCGCGGACGCGACCTCGGGGTCCAGATAGAGCCCGCCGCGCGCGACGGTCTGGATCGCACGGGCAAGGTTGTCCGGGGTGACCGTCTTGAGGACGAATCCCTTGGCCCCGGCTCGCAACGACGCCAGGACATACTGCTGCGCGTCGTAGGACGTGAGCATGATCACGGCGACGGGGAGTCCCGCTTCCTTGATCTGTCGCGCGACCGTCACTCCGTCGGCGCCGGGCATCCGTATGTCGAGAAGCGCCACGTCGGGTCGCAGTTTTGAAACCAGATCCCAGGCCGCGATGCCGTCTTCCGCCTCTCCGACCAGTTCGATCCCGGTTTCCTTCTGAAGATATGCCGACAGTCCGGCCCGTGTCAGCGGATGATCATCTGCAAGCAGCACTCGTATTGTCATGGACGCCCCTCCTGCTCGTATATTCACTGTGTTTCGTTCACAATGGTAGCAATCATACCCCGTAGGAGCATCCGCAATCATACCGACGAAAGCAGGCTATTCCGGAAGTCCCAGCCCAAGTTCCCTTTCGACGGGACGCATCGCCTCGATGACGCCCTGAATGAGATCGTCGAGCTGCACGCCCATCATATCCGCTCCCTTCAGGATCAGGTCCCGGTCGACGCCGCGCGCGAACGCCTTGTCTTTCCATTTCTTCTTCACCGATTTGACCTCGAGATCCGACAGCGAACGGCTCGGACGGACAAGCGCCGCCGTGATGACCATTCCGGTGAGTTCGTCGATCGTGAAGAGCGTCTTCTCCATGGGGCTCTTCGGCTCGACGTCGGAACAGATCCCCCAGCCGTGGGCTTCGACGGCCCGGGCGATCTCTTCGGGGTATCCCTCGGACCGAAGCCATTTCGCCCCTTCTTTGGTGTGCAGGTGCGGCGTCGCCTGCATTTCCTCCCAGTCGATGTCGTGGATCAATCCGGCTATGCCCCAGAGGTCCTCGTCGGCGCCGGCTTTCCGGGCGAACCATCGCATCGTCGCCTCGACGGCCAGTGCATGCCGGATGTGTCCCTCGTCCTTGTTATGCTTCCGGAGAAGCTCAAGCGTATCGGATCGTGATAGTTCCATCTGTCGTTCCCTCCTTGGGATAGAGTCCGTTTTCCGTCCGGTTCATTCGAGACACGGAGCCATCGCGTCGAGCACGGCGTCCGGAAGGCGTTCGACGGAAAGAGCCGCCTGCGTGCGCAGTTCGACGGCGAGGGGGTCGGGATAGGACCGAACGAATACGACCCGACGGATCCCCGCGTTGATGATGGCCTTCGTGCAGAAGGAACACGGTTCGTGCGTGCAATAGATCGTCGCCCCGGACGTGGGCGCCCCCACCGAGGCCGCCTGGACGATCGCGTTGATTTCGGCGTGCGAGCCGCGGCAGATTTCGTGGCGTTCTCCCGAGGGAATGCCCAGAAGCTCGCGCAGGCACCCGACCTCTCCGCAATGCGGCAGCCCTTTCGGCGCGCCGTTATACCCGGTGCTGATGATCTGCATGTCCCTCGCGATCACGGCTCCCACCTGACGCCGGAGACAGGTGCTGCGCGTCGAGGCGACGGCGGCGACCATCATGAAGTACGTATCCCAGTCCGGACGTTTGCTGCGCATCCTGTCCGCCCCTTTCATTCACTATATGTGTGCATTATAGCATCGGCATACGAAACCTCCCCTTTTGTGCTAGAGTGATACAGCTTCGGAAGGGGGCGGATTCATTCGTGTTGTCCGTTCTGAAAAGACGGAGTATTCTTTCGTGGTGTCTGTACGACGTCGGCAATTCCGCCTTCGCGACGACCATCATGGCCGCCGTTCTCCCGGTGTACTACCGGGAAGTCGCCGCCGCCTCGCTGCCGGGAACGCTTCCGACGGTCTCGTGGGGCTATGCCTCGGCCGGAGCGCTCCTGCTCGGAGCTGCGATAGCCCCGATACTCGGCGCGGTCGCGGATATCCGCGCGTCGAAGAAAAGCTTTCTGGCGCTGTTCACGCTCCTGGGCGTCCTGGCATCGGCGGGGCTCTGGTTCGTCGGCCCGGGAGACTGGGCGCTCGCGCTCGGGTTGTACATCCTCGGATCCATCGGGTTTTCCGCGTCGATCATTTTTTACGACGCGCTGTTGCCGTCTCTGGTTCCCGCCCACCTGGGCGACGAGGTTTCCTCCCTGGGCTACGCGCTCGGGTATCTCGGCGGAGGCATTCTCCTCGCCGTCAACGCAGCCATGATCGCCTGGATTCCCGGCACGCTGGGCATCCGTCTTTCTTTCGTGACCGTCGCGATCTGGTGGGGGCTCTTCACCCTTCCTCTTCTTCACAATGTGCGGGAACCGGTATCCGCGACATTCCGCCCGGGAGAGCGATCGTCGGTTTCCGAAGGCTTCCGCCGTCTGCGGCAGACCTTCTTCCGGGTGCGCGCGCACAGGGATCTCTTCGTCTTTCTCCTCGCCTTCTGGCTCTACAATGACGGCATCGGGACCATCATCCACATGGCTGCGATCTACGGCTCGCAACTGGGAATCCCGATGGGACACCTCGTCGGCGCGCTGCTGCTGACGCAGTTCGTCGGCGTTCCCTGCGCGGTCCTTTTCGGCGTCCTCGCGGGCCGCACCGGCAGCAAGCGCGCGATCTTCCTCGGACTGTCCGGATACGTCGCCATTTCTGTCGGAGCCGTCTTTCTCACGCAGACATGGCACTTCTGGCTTCTGGCCGCCGGAGTCGGCGTCGTACAGGGAGGAACGCAGGCCATCAGCAGAAGTCTGTACGCGTCGATGACGCCGCGGGGACAGAGCGCGGAGTTTTTCGGTTTCTACGACATCTCCGGAAAGTTCGCGGGGGTCATGGGCCCCGCCCTTTTCGGGTTCGTCTCGCAGGTGACCGGTTCCATGAGGCTCGGCATCGCCGTGGTCGCGTTGACCTTCGTGGGAGGAATGATGTTGTTGCGGTGCGTCGATGAAGTCCGGGGCCGTCGCTCCGTCGGCGGATAGCGGCGCAATGAACGAACGAACCGGCCGCTTCGCGCTCGCATCGCTCGCGGCGTTTTTCGGCGCCGTTCTCATCCTCCTCGGCGCAGGCGCCTGCGAGGCGGTCCGCCGAGAAAAAACCGTGGCGCTCACGTTCGATGACGGCCCGCATGGAGAAAAGACGCTCGAACTCCTGAAGGTCCTTTCCGATGACCGCGTCAAGGCTTCCTTCTTCGTCGTCGGCAAGCAGGTGGCATTCAACCGGCAGGTATTGCGCCGCATACGCGACATGGGGCATACGATCGCGAACCACTCCTATACCCACCCGAACCTGACGGAACTTTCGCCCGCGGCCGCGCGCGACGAGTACGCCGCCTGTTCCGAACTCATCCGCGACGTCACGGGGCAAACGCCGCGCTTCTGTCGTCCCCCGGGCGGCAGGACGAACGCGGCCGTCGAAAGAGCGGGCAGGGAGGCGGGACTGCAAACGGTCTACTGGACCGTCAACAGCCGCGATTACACCGATCTTCCGCCCGAGGAAATCGCGCGAAAGGTCGCCGGCCTCGTACGGCCCGGAGGCGTCGTGCTCCTGCACGGGGGCGTGACCGCAACGATCGAGGCGCTCCCGGCGATCATCCGGGACCTCAGAAAAAAAGGGTATCGTTTCGTGACGCTTGACGAGCTTTTTCCGGCCCCGGAGAGCCACAAGGCCGGCATCCGCAGACGGGGAGGGAGCGATTCATGAGATTCTGCGTCATCTCCACGGGAGGGACCATCGCGTCAAGCCCCGGCGACGAGGGGCTCACGCCGACGATGCGGGGGGAGCAATTATTGTCGCACATCCCGGAGCTCGAGCGTTCTGGGTCCGTTTCCGTCGTGGATCTCCTTTCGAAAGACAGTTCGAACATGCACCCGGACGACTGGGTGCGCATTGCGCGATGCGTTCTGGAACGGCGCGACGAAGCAGACGGCTTCCTGATTCTCCACGGAACCGACACGATGGCCTACAGCGCCTCGGCGCTCTCCTACATGCTTCTGGGGTTCGACCGGCCGGTCGTCCTGACGGGGTCGATGTATCCGATCGATGTTCCCGGAACGGACGCTATCGACAACGTCCGCGATTCCCTGCTCTTCGTGCGCGAGCTTGCAAAACGGGGACAGATGGGCGTATCCATCTCTTTCGGAGGGCTCCTCATCCACGGGCCGAGGTCGCAGAAGATCCTGAGCCACACGCAGACCGCCTTTTCGAGTATCAACTACCCTGTCCTCGGAACGATGGACGGCGGCGGGCCGTCGCTCCGGCATCGCCCCGCATTCGCATCCGCAGCAAGCGCGCCGTTTCTCCGGGGAGACGCGTCGTTCCGGATGGAGCGCTCCATACTGCTCGTCACGCTCTTCCCGGGCTTCCTCGCCCGGCACCTCGAGGCCGCGGTCGCGATGCAGCCGAAAGCCATCGTCATTGAGGCGCTCGGCATGGGGGGCGTCCCGTATCTCGGCGAGAGCCTGCTTCCGCCGATCGAGCACGCAAGGAACCATTCGATCCCGGTCGTGATCACGACGCAGTGCGTCTACGGCGGCGTCGACCTGAGCGTCTACGAGGTCGGACGAAAGACCCTCCGGATGGGCGTGATCTCAGGAAAGGACATGAGCCGCGAGGCGATCATCACGAAGCTCATGCTGCTTCTCCCGCATCTTCCCGAAGGGGATTCCGACGCGCTTCGCGAGAGCTTCCACGCTCCCCTGTGCGACGAGGTCAGCCGGGACTGACAGACGCCCATGAGCGATAGGTCCGGTCAGTAACTCGCGTCGTTCAGCTTCCAGAAAGCCTCGGTTCCCTTCAGTTTCGCGTTGTCTCTGGCGTAGTCGACGGCCCGCCTGCCGTCCCCGGAACGCGCCGACGCATCCGCTCCCGACCGGAGAAGCGCGACGATGACATCGGGGTTCTCGCTTTTCGACGCCGCCGCCATCAGCGCGGTCCGGCCGTTTTCGCCCCTCGCGTTCACGTCGGATCCGGCCCGGACCAGGGCGACGATCATTTCGGGGTTGGGGTTGTACTGCGCGGCGATCATCAGCGCGGTGTTTCCGGTCCTGTCCCTCGCGCCCATGTTCGCTCCGGCCCGTGAGAGGGCCGCGATGACCTCCGGGTTGGAATTCTTTATCGCCGCCGCCATCAGCGCGCTCCATCCCCCTTCGTCACGGGCGTTCACATCCGCTCCGGCCCCGACCAGGGTGGTGATCACGGCGGGGTCGGAGTTGAAAAAAGCGGCCTGCATCAGTGCAGTGCCGCCGGTCGTGTCCCTCGCGTTCACGTCGGCTCCTGCCCGTATGGCGGCCTGAATCTCCCGGAGCGTTCCCAGCTTGCACAACTGGAGGAAATCCCCTGAGTACGTCCCCGCACCGGCTTCGTTCAGCCGTCCGGCGACTGGGGAGTCCTTCAGTTTTGCGTTCTCCCGGATGTAGTCGGCGGCCCGTTTTCCATGGACGTCTTTCGTCGCGGCGTCGGCTCCCGCCCGAAGAAGGGCGTCGACGGCCTCGGGATTGGAGTTGTACCCGGCGGCCCACATCAGCGCGGTCGCATTGTATTTGTTTTTCGCGTTCACGTCCGCTCCGGCGTCGATGAGAGCGAACAGGACCGCCGGAATCGGCGTGAGATACGCAGCCCACATCAGCGGCGTGTTGCCGGACTTGTCTTGCGCGTTCACCTGGGCTCCCGCTCCGACGAGCAGCGCGATCACCTTCGGATCTCGATTGTACCGCGCCGCGAACATCAATGGAGACAATCCGTCCCTGGCCTTCGCGTTCACGTCGGCTCCGGCCCTGATGGCGGCGTCGAGAACCTTCGTCGTTCCCGTCGCGCACAGAGAAAAGAACTCTGCGTCGCTCGCGGCGGAAAACGCCGTCGCGGCGAAAAGCAGAAGCGCCGCCATTCCTGCGAGAACTCTCCGAACTCTTTTTCGCATGGGTCCCCCTCCTCCGGAAACGATACTCGACGGAAATTCCCAACACGATGCCGACACTGTGGTCATGATATTGTATCTCAAGCACGAATAGATGCGCAAATACGATTGCCGATCCTGACGTCCGAAGACAGAAGAGCCGGACGGTTCTCTTCGGAGAGAAACGTCCGGCTCTCGCGTCCCCTGTAATCCCGCGCGCGGAGGGAACGGGGATTCGGCCGTCACGTCGCGCGCCGCATCTTCTCGCCTCCGCCCGCGGGGAACCTTCGCATTTTGAAAGCGCTTCGGCGCGTCGCACGGCGGCGAAATCAGCCGCGACGCACGGCCGTCGCACACGTTGCGAGCAGGTTTTCCATCTTCAGATCGGACCGGATTCCGAACCGCGAAAGACAGAAGTCGTACTTCGTGGGGTCTTCGGGACAGATCCGGGCGAAGGCTTGCGTGATCTCCCTGCAGGCGCGGAGATCCGCCTGCGATCGGGACGTGAAGCCGAGCGTCCGCCCGATGCGGAAGATGTGCGGGTCCACGGGCATCATGAGGGAGGACGGCGGAACGCCGGCCCAGCCGCCGGGGTCGACGGCGTCCCGGCGCGACATCCACTTGATATACAGGAAGAGGCGCTTGCACGCACTCCCGTCCGCCGGAGACGGCAGCAGAAAGGAATCCTGCATTTCCCCGCCTTTCCTGAGGGTCGAGACGAAGGTCTCCGTCGCCCGGACGATATCGCCCCCTCCGGCCAGGGCGGCGCGGAAACACGCTCCGAGGCTCCCCCGCTCGCCGATGACGCGGACAGCGCCCCGGAGCAGACCGACGACCGAATCCCCGGACGTGAAACGGTGGCGGAATCCGGCGTACAGTTCCCGAAGGTCGCGATTCGTCATCGCGCAAAGCGTCTTTCTCGGGGCAGGCGTCAGAGGCGCCAGAATGCGCGAGACGCTCCGCGAAATCGAGGCGGCCCGTCCGTATGCGAGGCACGACGCGACGAGCCCCGCGATCTCCCTGTCCCCGGGGTCGTCGAACGCGTACAGCACCTCGACCGGGTCCGGTGGAACGTATTCCCTCCGCGTATAGGCGTCGTAGAGTTCGTCGAAAAGGACCCGAAGGCAACGGGCGGCCTCCGGGTCCGGAACGTCTTTCCGCTCTTTCGTCACGGGTGCGGTTACTCCGGCGTCGATTCCACGATCGCCCGGCCGATCGTCCGTCCCATTTCAAAGCACTGGGCGAGCTCTTCCGCCCTCGGGACGTACTTCACGCGGACGCCGGGGTGAACCACAGCGACCTTCATCGCCTCCAGTTCGGCGTTCAGCAGCTTCACCGACTCCCCGCCCCAACCGTAGGAGCCGAACGCAGCGCCGATCTTTCCCGCCGGACGCAGCCCCTTCACGTAACACAGCGTATCGGCCATCCGCGGCAGGTATCCGTTGTTGAGTGTCGGTGAGCCGAGAACGAAGCCCTTCGCCTCGAGAAGCTCCGTGATGACGTCGCTGTGGTGGGATACGTGAAGGTCCATGGACGTCGTATGGACGCCCTCGCTGATGAGCCCTTCGACGATATGCGCCGCCATCTTCGCGGTGCTCTGCCACATCGTGTCGAAGACGACGACGGCCTTCCGTTTCGCGAAGCCGGTCGCCCAGCGCCGGTACGCGGCGACGATGTCCGATACGTGGGAGCGCCAGATGACGCCGTGATCGGGTGCGATCATGTCGATGTCGAGCTTGAGCTTTTCGATCAGGTCGAGCGCCTTGACCATCATCGGCGAGTAGGGCAGGAGGATGTTCGCGTAGTACTTCGCCGCCTGGCGCATCGCCTCTCCGAAGTCGACCTCGTCGTCGAAACGCTCGCTCGTGGCGTAGTGCTGCCCGAAGCCGTCGCTCGTGACGAAGAGCCTGTCTTCCTTAATATAGGAAAACATGCTGTCGGGCCAGTGGAGCATCCGCGCTTCGATGAACGTAACGGTCTTGCCGCCGAGCTGCAGTTCGTCGCCGGTTGAAACGATCTGCACGGGCCAGTCGCGCGGTCCGAAATGCGCCTCGACGGCATCATGACACGGTTTGCTCATGAAGATCTTCTCCGGCCGGATCGCCTCGACCATCGCGGGGAGGCTTCCGGTGTGATCCATTTCGGCGTGGTTCACGACGATATAGTCGATCTTCCCCGGTTCGACGATCTCGCGCACGCGGCGCAACAATTCATCCGAATAGCTTGCCTTCGCCGTATCGAAAAGAACCGTTTTATCGGTCCCTTTCGCGATGAACGCGTTGTAGGTGGACCCTCTCTCGGTCGAATAGCCGTGAAAATCCCGGAGCGTCCAGTCGATGACTCCGGCCCAGAATACATTCGGTTTTATCTCGAGCGGGTACATGTCCGTTTCTCCTCCTGTCACTTGAGTGTGTTGAACACGAAGGACGGCGCCTTGTCGGGCGATTTTCCCTTCTTGATGTTGTGGTAGTTCGCGTACGTGAGGGGCGTCCCTTCTTTGAGAACCGCGGCCCGCTCCACTTCGCCGATGAAAATCGTGTGCGTGTGGACATCCACGGATGAAACCACTTTCGCCTCGATCCCGGCGATCGTAAAATCCGTCACGAGCGGCATGCCGGCCTCATCCACCGTATAGGCGCATTCCTTGAACTTGTCGAACTCCCGGCCGCAGCGAAAGCCGAAAACCCCGATAAACTTGAGGGGAACGCTCTCCTCCAGAACGGACACGGAAAATCGCCCGCTCTTGCGCACCAGCTCGGTCGTGAAATTTTCCCGGTGGAGACACGCGGCGATACAGATCGGATCTCCCGTCACCTGCATCAGCGCGTTGATGATCTGTCCGTTCATCCTGCCCTCGTGGGCCGTGCTCACGATGTACACGCCATAGTTCAACGTAAACAGCGCCCTCGCGTCGATGCCCCCTTCGCGGCAGACATCGTGTTGCCGCACCTCCATCATCATCGCTCCCTCCTGTAAAAAAAGGGACAGGAGACCGTCACGGCTCCTGTCCCCCCGTTCGGACCATTCTGTGGTGTTTTGCGATTCGAACTTAGTCCGCTTCCCGCGCGCCAAGCTCCCTGTCGATCATATACAAGCCGTGACCGGCCTCGCCGATGAACTCCAGTTTGTGAACGATCTCGTCGGCATGAGCCTCTTCTTCGACCTGTTCCTTTACAAACCACTGGAGGAAAATCTGGCTCGCATGATCCTTCTCTTTCACCGCCAGATCCGTCAGGTCGTTAATCCGCTTCGTAATGTGCTGCTCATGGGCGAACGCCGCCTGAAACGCGTCGAGAGGATTTTTCCACTCGAACTGCGGCTCCTTGATTGCAGCGAGTTTCACACGCCCGCCGCGTTCGACGATCTGATCGAAAAACTTCATCGCATGTTCGCGTTCCTCTTCGGCCTGAACCTGCATCCACTTCGCCATCCCGTGGAAATTCTTCGATTCAAACCAGGCCGCCATGGACAGATACAGATAGGACGAAAAAAGTTCCTCGTTGATCTGGTCGACAAAAGCATCCTGCATCTTCTTGGATATCATCTTACTTCCCCGCCTTCCATAGTCCGTGTACGTTGCAGTACTCCCTGCTCGTCTCCGGTTTGAACTCCGCGAAGACCGCCTGCGCGGCTTCGCCCGGCTTCAGGAACTTCCGGCAGACATTGTCTCCGCCGATAATTTCGATCCACTCGATGTAATGCTGCTCGGTCATCGGATGCGGAACACTTCCAACCGTGACCTTGTTTCCTTCGATGACAGGAACGTGTTTTTCGGTTGCAGCGTCCGCAGTCTTCTCCTCAAGAAGTTTCATCGGCTGTCCGCAGCAGACAAGTTCGCCGCCGCTCGCATGGAGTACCTCCACGATATTGCCGCAGAGTTCGCACTTATACACCTCAAGCCTCTTGGTCATGTCCGTCTCCTCCTTCATT
>CALMZW010000217.1 GCA_937870605.1 uncultured Synergistaceae bacterium | reverse complement strand
GCCCGGAGAGATCCTGGAAACGGACTGGACGGACATGAACAGGCTTGAGATACGGATATCGGGGGAGTTTTTCCCGCACAAACTGTGCCACTCGGTGCTGACGTACAGCAACTGGGAAGGAGTGAGCCTGTGCAGGACGGAATCGTTGCTGTCGCTGCGTTGTCAGCTGAAAAAGTTCATCGGGGAATTGGGGAAGATCCCGCGATATCATCGGACGGACCACAGCTCGACGGCGACGCATGCGCTGCGGCGGGGACGATCGGCGAGGGACTTCAACGAAGGGTATCTGGATCTGATGTCGGCGTTCGGAATGACGCCGACGGTAATAGAAAGGGCAAAGCCCCAGGAAAACGGCGACATCGAAAGCGCCAACGGCCACATCAAGCGTCGGATCGACCAGGAACTTCGGTTGCGAGGCGACCGTGACTTCGGGACGCGCGCGGAGTACGAAGCGTTCCTCGGTGAAATCGTCAGGAAGACGAATCTCTCGCGGCGGGAGCGACTGGAGGAGGAACTTCGGACGATGAGACCGTGCGACGTCGGGCGAATATCCGGATACGAGGAAATCACGGCGCGCGTCACGCGGAACGGGATCATCCGCGTCAGGGGACGGGTGTACAGCGTACCGTCGCGTCTGGTCGGAGAAACGATCCTCGCGCGCCTCACGGAGGACACGGTGGAAGTCTGGTGCGGAGGAATCCTCCAGACGCGGCGCGACCGGAACGGAGCGGACGACGGCCCGGAAGGACTGGACTACCGGGACATCATCGGAAACCTCGTGAAAAAGCCGGGAGCGTTCCGGAACTACCGATACCGGGAAGCGCTCTTTCCGAACGCGGCATTCACGGGATTCTACGAACGGCTGCGACGGGAACACCCGGAAGACCGGGCGGACCGGATCTACCTCGCCGTTCTGAACAGGGCGGCGTGCGAAGGGGAAGAGAACATCCTTACGGCGCTCGAACTTCTGGGAAACGACGCGCCGTTCAGTCTCGGCGCGCTTGAAGACCTTCTCGCAAGCAGAACGCAAACGTACCCGAAACTCGAAGACTACCGTCCCGACCCGGGCGAATACGACATCCTCGTGGATGCGGCGTGCTTTTGCGAGGCGCAGGCATGAACGCCGCCCTTGCCGTCGGCCTGAAGGCGTTGCGTCTGCCGACGATGCTGCGGATGCTCGGCGAGGCGCAGGAAATGGCGCTGAGAGAAGGGTGGAGTCACGAGCAATACCTCGGATGCCTTGTCGACTGCGAACTTGCGGGACGACAGGACAGACGCGTGGAACGCTACATATGCGAATCCGGCCTGTCGCGGGAAAAGACCTTCGCGGTCTTCGACACGAACCTCCTGCCGATGAAAGTCCGGAACGAAATCCCTCTGCTGGTCGAAGGAACCTTCGCGAGGAAGGCCGAGAACATCCTGATCTTCGGCCTTCCGGGACGCGGGAAGACGCATCTGGCCTGCGCCATCGGACACGAACTCGTCCGGAAGCAGATCCGGACATACTTCACCCCGGCGCGCCGCCTTGTGGAAACGCTCCTCGGAGCGAAGCAGGAACACCAGCTGAACAGGGCGCTCGTCAAACTCGACCGGTTCGACGTCGTGATCCTTGACGACATCGGGTACGTGCAGCAATCCGCGGAAGAAATGGAAGTCCTCTTCGACTTCCTCGCCGAGCGGTACGAGAGCAGGAGCGTGATTGTGACAAGCAACCTCCCGCTCGGAGAATGGGACCGTATATTCAGGAATCCGATGACGACAATGGCGGCGATAGATCGTCTGGTGCATCACGCTCACATCCTGGAACTGACGTGCGACAGCTATCGGGCGAGAGAGGCGGTCATGAGAAAGAACGGAGGGGGTGAAAAAGAGACAAATACGCCTCAGGCGGACAAAATGTCAGGGAAACAGGCGCAAAACCTCGTTTCGAGCGCTCCTGACCTATAGTTCCGGCGCGTTCCTGTTTGGGGAAGTGTAATTGTCGTCGACGGGGAAGTGTAATTGTCGTTGACCACCAGGGCGGTGGCGAGGTGCGTCTTCCCACAACCGCTCTTGCCCAGAAAGAGGAC
>CALMZW010000216.1 GCA_937870605.1 uncultured Synergistaceae bacterium | reverse complement strand
ATTCCGAACGAAGGCAGACAACGGTACGAAGTGCGGCTGCGCACTCCTGTTTTTAGCCGGACGCCTCCGCGCTTCACTCCCGGCGCGCAGCGTGATATTCTTGATGTAATAGACATTGAAGTGTCCCCTGTAAACGGGAGGCTCAGAAAAGAATGAAACCTTTTGAGAGAGTCACCATAAAGGGATTCCGTCGTCTCTTTGACGTTTCGCTTGAGATGCGCCCCCTGATGGTTCTTATCGGAGCGAACGGAGTCGGGAAAACGTCCATTCTGGATGCCTTTTCGCTTCTTGCCGCATCCGCGTCAGGCAATCTGAACAGAAAACTGGGAGAACTCGGAGGCCTTTCCGAAATACTGACAGGAGACAAGACGAACGGGCTTTCTCTCGCGGCCGAAATGAATACGCCGGGATTCAATCCTTTGACATACGATCTTTCCCTTGAGCTCCGCGGAACGACATACGCCGTCTCTTCGGAAACACTCACGCAGGTACGACAGGGCCATGAAAACGATGGTCCTTTCATGCATATCGATTCCCGGTACAACGACATAAAGTACTACGAAGTCGATGAACGACGTCTTCTCCGTCCGAACTGGAACCACAACCCGTTCGAAACATCCCTTTCCCAGGTACCCAAGATGTTCCGGCAACCGGAGGAACTCCGCCGCGTCCTTGGCTCCGCCGTTCTCTACCACGTTCTGGATGTCGGACAACGCGCTCCGGTGAAGCTTCCCCAACAAATGAAACCTGCGGAAATGCCGGGCGAAAGCGGCGAAGACCTTGTTCCGTTTCTATATTCCCTGAGAGAAAGCGATCCGGAACGGTATGAAATTGTGGAAGACACGATGCGGACGGCATTTCAAACGTTCGAAGCATTCGGCTTCCCTTCGACGGCTGCCGGAATGCTGGCGCTGACGTGGAAAGATCGATACATCAGAAGGCCGTTTTACGCCCATCAGCTTTCCGAGGGAACATTGCGTTTTCTTTGGCTCGTCGCCCTGCTTTTCAGCCCGGGGCTACCCACCGTCACCATGATCGACGAACCGGAGGTAAGCCTTCACCCGGAACTTCTCAGCCTTCTGGCCGACCTTCTGCGGGAAGCCTCCCGAAGAAGCCAGATCATCGTGACAACGCATTCCGATCGACTTGTCCGTTTCCTGAAGCCAGAGGAGGTTGTCGTGATGGACCTGGACGAAGACGGCAACGCACAGGCAACGTGGGCGGACACGCTGAACCTCGATGATTGGCTCGACGACTACACGCTTGACGAGGTATGGCGCATGGGGCGTATGGGAGCACGCTCGTGAAGATCACCATTCTGATTGAAG
>CALMZW010000215.1 GCA_937870605.1 uncultured Synergistaceae bacterium | reverse complement strand
GGCGGTTCGTCCGGCGGAAAGCCTGTTCCCGACGATTCCGTTCGGAGGGGTGGACAAGATGATGCGGGACATGATGCGTGTCTTCGACGACTTCAACTCGGATATGGGATATTACGCCGATCCTTCGAGGAATATGGCGGTCCCGCGCGGAGACTTCTACCGGAAGGACGGAAAGATCTTCGCGGAATTCGAGCTTCCGGGAATCGATCCCAACAAGGTCGAACTCAACGTCTACGCCGACAGGCTCGAACTGAAAGCGGAAAAGAGCGACGAAAAGCAGGTTGAGGAGAACAACGTCTTTCGCTCGGAGCGGTACTACGGGACGGTCTCCCGCTCAATCCAGTTCCCTGTCGAGGTGGATCCCGACAGCGCGAAGGCCTCGTTCAAAAACGGCGTGCTCCAGATCGAAATAAGCGAAAAGGTTCAGACCGAAACCTGCCGCAAGATTTCCATCAAGCAGGACGCATAGCGAATATCACGAAGGACGAAAAAGCGGGGCGTGAAAATCCCCGCTTTTTCGTCCTTGCTTCAGTACCCGTCATGGGTATAATAGAAACGAAGTATGAGGAAAAAAACAATACGATTCACGGAAGGGGCGAGAGCATGCAGTACACGGAACCCGTCGAATCCCTGGACACGAAAACCAACGATTGCGCGAAGGCGCTCAAGAGTCTCCAGGAGGAACTCGAGGCTGTCAGCTACTACCATCAGCGCGTCGCGACGACATCCGATCCGACAATCAGGGAAATCCTCGCGCACAACAGAGACGAGGAGATCGAGCACGCCGCGATGCTTCTTGAATGGCTCCGGCGCAATATGGACGAATGGGACGATGCGCTCCGCACGTATCTCTTCACTACGGATTCCATCGTCGCCATCGAGGGAGCGGGCGCCGCGGAAGGAAACGGGGCGCTCGGAATCGGCAGCCTCAAGGCATAGTTCGCACCATCGCCTTTGGAACCCTGAAAGGGAGGGAAATACATGAACGCAATTCTTCGCCGTTCCACGGAAATGATCACCCCTGAAGCCTGGGCCGAGCTTGACGCGCAGGCAAAGAGAGTTCTGTCGATGTCCCTGGCGGGCAGAAAATTCGTCGACATCGTCGGGCCGAAGGGATGGGACTACGCCGGGCATCCGCTTGGACGCCTCGACATCAGGACCGCAGCTCCGGTGAACGGGGTCGAGTTCGGCGTCAACCGGGTGCTTCCGCTTGTCGAGGCCCGGTCCGTTTTCGAGCTGGATCAATGGGAGCTCGACAATATCTCCCGCGGTTCGAAGAATCCCGACATCAAGCCGCTCGAAGACGCGGCGAAGGCGATCGCGGCTTTCGAGGACCGCGCGATCTTCTCCGGGCTGGACGAAGGATGCATCGTCGGACTGAAGGGCGCCGCGTCGCACAACCCCGTAACGCTCGACGGCGGAGCCGAAGGAATCCTTCGCGGAATCGCCGGGGCGGTCCTGACGCTTCAGGACGCATCGGTCGAAGGCCCCTATGTCCTCGTCGCGTCGCCGGCTCTCTGGAAGACCCTGTACACCACCGCGGAAAACTATCCGCTCATCAAGCGGGTCGAAAAACTCGTTTCGAAGGTTGTCTTCTCGAATGCTTCGGAAACATCGTTCCTCGTTTCCGAACGCGGAGGCGACATGGAACTCGTCATCGGACAGGACATGTCCCTCGGCTACGAGGACAAGACGACGGGCAAGGTGCGCTGCTTCCTGACGGAGTCCTTTACCTTCAGGGTCGTCAATCCGGAAGCCGTCGTTCCGATCAACGCATAAGAAGCGAATCCCGGGGATTCGTTCCGTCGCGAACGGGACTTTTTCCCCACAATATATAAATTGACCCGGAAACGGAGAGAGATTTCCGACACCATGAAGGAGGATGAACGATGGATCAGTCGAAGACGATGAAAGACCTTATGGACGCGTTCGCAGGGGAATCCATGGCCAACAGGAAGTACCATGCCTATGCCGCGCAGGCGGAAAAAGAGGGCTATCCCGCTGTCGCCAAGCTCCTCAAAACCATC
>CALMZW010000214.1 GCA_937870605.1 uncultured Synergistaceae bacterium | reverse complement strand
CGCCGCCGGATTCATATTCGTTTCGGCTCCGTTTCGCGGAACCGACACCGCGGAAGAAAACTCGAGGGGGTAAAACGCAGATAGGGTCCTTTGGGGTGTTGTACGATTGCCCCGACGAAGAAGATAACGACATTATATCCCTAAGGAGGGGTTCTGATGAAGCGAGGTCTGATCTGCGAAGATGCGGCGGTTGTGCGGGAATGGTTCGACAGGGAGGTTGCCTGGAATCTCACACAGGGCAACCCGATCGTCGTCGTATCCGACACCGTTTCGAACCTCCCCGACGCTGCGGCCTCCGCGCCGGTGTTCGCCGCCGGCGCGAATGTCGTCATCGACCCGGCGTTCGAATGCCTTCTCGCCTCCAGGTCCATTCTCGGAGCCGCCCTGCGGTTCTCTTGCTTCGCGCGCCTAAAAGAAGACGAAGCATCCGCGGATTCCGACACCTCCCTCTCCGCCGCGGGTTCTTTGCTGGAATCGCTTTTCACCGACGTCCTTCCGGCATGGATCGATGCGGGGGACACGGTGTCGCTGACCGAAGCGATCTTCCGCCGGTGCGCGGATCGCGCCGCAATCGACGACAACTACAAGATGCCTATGGGCATTCTCGAGACGATTCCGCCCGTCCTCCGTCAGGGGAGGGGCGGCGTCAGAATGCGCGAATGGGGGCCGAAAATCCTCCGCGTCCGTCCGTCGGATTTCGGCGGCCGATGGCATTTGCGTTTCCTTTTCGACGCGCTCCGTATCGCGTTGCAGCCGTTCACGATGCTTGTTCCCGACATCGACCGTCTCCCTGCGGAAACCCAGAGGGAGATCGAACGCTGCATGCGTTTCGGATGCAGCGTTCCCGAAACCGATCAGGACACGGCGTTCGGACTGTGGAACGCAGAAGGCTGCAATCGTGTCGAGCCGCTGCTGTACAACGAAGACATTCTCTTCGGACGGTGCCGGAAGAAGGAGAATCTCCGGCTCTTCCGGAAGCTCGTCAACGCCCGTCTGCGCACACGGAGCGGAAAAATCTCGTTTCTCGGCGAAAAGGATCCGACGGAGCTTTCGGGCGGAGTCCTGCTCTTCAAGCATTGGGGGCTCTGGTCTCTCGTGTCGACCGAGACGCCGCATCCGTATTATGCCGATGATGCCGCTTCCCGCGTCGAGTGGGAGGAATCCGAGGACAGGGACTCCGAAATGGAGCGCCTGAAAGCGCTGCTTTCCCGTGCGGATTGGCGCGACACGGAGGAACGCACCGCTCTTGCGCGCAATATCCTCACGGGCGAAGGCGCATTCGCCAACTGGTATTCTCCGGAGGAAAGAAAGACGTTTGAAGCGACTCCGGACACATTGGAGGCGTGGTTACTCCCTACGTCGCCGTATACCGTCATGCTGACCAAGAGCGAGACTCCGGAGGAGGATAGCGAGAGCCTTTACGAGAGGTTTGCGGAAATCGAGAAAGCGCAGGCGCTTTCCGATACCCCTGAGGGCTGCCTGAGAAAAATGGAACGAGAGGCGGAAACCAAGCGGAAGCGGCAGGAGCTGATGGATGCCGATCCCGAGTTTTCCGGGCTTGCGGAGCGCGCCCGGGAGTATGTTCAGCGGATTCCCGCCGAACTGCTCCCCCTCCGTGACCCACGGACGGAACCGCGCAACAGCGATGATGTCGATCCCGAAATCCTCCTGGAGATGGCGAAAGACTCCGCGATCGGGGGCATTGTCTTCGCACAGATTACGGGTATCTGCCCCCAGCAGTTCTACGCCTACCTCGGGACGCGGAGGGTGGGATACGTGCGCCTGAAATACGGCTGTCTGACCTGCGAGTACGACGGATGCGGGGGCGAGGTCGTCTTCCAGGCGACGACCGAAGGGTATGACTGCTTCGAGAACGATGAGGAGAATGTCTTCCTCGTCGCGATCGCGAAGGCGATCCTGCGCCGTTTCGTGGCCGATTGCGACAAGGTCGCGCAGACGCTTCCGGGAGGGGCGTCGTCCGTTCGCGCGCAAAAGTCGGAGGAAGCGGGTGCATGACGTGCGACCGGCGATGTTTTTTTCGACGGTATTCTGCTGCTCCATGATGTTGGGTTATTTCGGGACGCCGTTTCTTGCCGCTTCGCGGCCGGAGACGGCGATGCGCCTCATGATGCGGACCGGGAAGGAACATGCCGGGGTGCAGGCTTTGGAGTGGTTCCGGTATGATGCGGAGAAGGGATGCGCCGAAGCGCAATACATCCTGGGACTGATGCACGAGAGCGGCTGGGGGCTGACGAAGAATGATGCAAAGGCCGCCGTATGGTACCGAACAGCCGCGGAACG
>CALMZW010000213.1 GCA_937870605.1 uncultured Synergistaceae bacterium | reverse complement strand
GAATCTCCTCATGCTTGCCGTGCCCGACGAGGAAAGCGATTCGGCCGGGATGCGTGCGGCGATTTCGGAGCTTGCCCGTCTTCAGGCGGCCGGGGAGACCTTTCTTGCGTGCGTCAACACCGAACCGTGCGTTGGCGACGCGGAATCCGGCAGGGGAATGGTTCATCTGGGAACGATCGGGAAGATCATGCCGCTTTTCTACTGCATCGGGCGCGAGGCGCACGTCGGCGAGTATTTCGACGGGTACAACGCGGCGCTCCTGGCGGCGCATCTCGAAATCCTCTGCGAGTGTTCCCCCTCGACCGCGGAAACCGCGGACGGACGATATCTTCCGCCGCAGTCCTGCCTCCGGATGCGGGATCTTCGGCCGAATTACGCCGTCACGTTGCCGGATCGCGCCGTGGTGTTCTGCAACCGTCTCGTCGTTGACGGGACGCCCGCCTCCGTTCTGGAGGATATGCGCCGGACCGCGGCGGAAGCGTTGCGCCGGACCGACGAGCAGTTGCGTTCTTCGGCGAAGGCGCTTGCGAAACATTGCGGCCTTCCTGCCGGTCCGGCTCCCGTGTTCACGGTCGAGGAGCTTATGCGCCGCGCGGAAGCAGCGGGGCGCGTGCGCGTCGACCGGGGGTGCGACCCCGCGGCGGGCGACGTTCGGGACCGTTCCATAGCGGAACTCGAACGGATTGTTCAGGCATCGGGAATCAATGGCCCGGCCGTCGTCCTCGGCTTTCTGCCGCCGTTCTACCCGTCCCGGCGGAACACCCGGAACACGTCCCGGGAACTCGGATGCGTGAAAGCGGCGCAGACGGCCGTTGACCGCGCCAAAGCGCGGGGATTCGGCGTCGACGTCAGGGAGATCTTCGAGGGGATCATGGACCTGAGCTACCTGGGGTTTCAGGGATCGCGCGAGGATCTCGATCCGTTGCGCCGCAACATGCCGCTCTGGGGGAAGGAATACGAGATTCCGCTCGACGATCTCTGCCGGCTGGACATTCCCGGGATCAACATCGGCCCGATCGGCAAGGACGCGCACAAGGATACGGAACGGCTGTATCTTCCCTATTCGCTGGATGTCCTGCCCGGAGTGCTTGCTGCGGCGCTGGAAACGATCGCCTCGTCCTGACCGCCGCGGTGTCTGTCGGCGCGTGTGAACGCGAGGCCGGACTGGATTCCGGCGGCGCTCCGGTCGATCGCCGCAAGTCGGGTGAATACCCCGGAGCGCAACCGGTACGCGCGTTCCATGGCATTCGCGTCTCCGCTCCGCCCCCGTCCGATCGCTTCGTCGAGAAGCGACAGAACGTAGCGTATCCGCGTTTCGCTTCCGAGAGGCGTGGATAACGTCGAGAGGATTTCGTCCGCCCGATCGAGAATACGCGCTATGTCCGCCTGTTCCGAGGAGATGGCTTCCTTCATCTTCATAATGTCGCGGATCCGCTCCGACGGGCGCGGGGTCGTCACCGGAGGATCGAAATCGTCGAACGGGACGAGATCCGAAAGCGCGGCCAGCGCCTGATCCAGGTAGCGCGACCGCATTTCCCCGGAAGACGATGCCTCCGCGGCCTTCAGATCCGCGGAGCACACCTCCATACGCTCCGCGGCGAATTCTTCGATTCCCCTCTGACAGGAAGAACAGACGTTCCACTTCGAGATCCGGACAAACAACCCCTGTTTTCCGCAGCGTGAACAAACAGGCATTCGAGTCGCCTCCGTCCCGGTGGAGATGGTCGCTTCGCACATTGTACCAAAGCCGCCCCCTCTCCTAAAAAATAAATTTTAGTTTATCTATTGACAAAGAAAAAACTTTGGTTTATCCTTTCGCCTACATTCTTGTTTCCGTAGGAGGCGTGTGTGATGGCAGCTCAGGTATCTTGTGTGGTGTGCGAGGGGAAGGTCGTGGTTCCGGACAGTGTTCTTGTCGGTGAGATTCTGACGTGTCCCGATTGCGGCTCCGATCTTGAAGTGACGTCGCTGGATCCGTTGAAGGTCGAAGAAGCTCCCGAGATTCAGGAAGACTGGGGCGAATAGAAGCGAATGGCGCAGCTCCGGATCGCTTATACCCGGCTTCGGGTTGAAGAAAAGTTGCTCTTCGAGGCGGCTACTCGCCTCGGGATTCCCGTCGCGGCGGATGACGTCGAGGACAGGAGCTGGCCCGGGATCGAAGCGGATCCCGGTGACGTGGTGCTCTGCCGCTGCATCGGGCAGACGCATAACATCGCATTGGCGCAACTGCTCGAATCCAGGGGGATCCGAACGATCAACTGCTCGTCGGTGATCGCGCTCTGCGGGGACAAGGTGACGACGGCCGCAGTTCTGTCGCGTGCGGGCGTTCCGCAGCCGGAGTACATGGTCGCGTTTTCTCCCGAAGGCGCCGTCGAAGCCGCCGAAAAGATGGGGTACCCCGTCGTGTTCAAGCCGCCCGTCGGAAGCTGGGGACGGCTGCTCGCGAAGGTCGACTGCCGGGAAACGGCCGAGGCCGTCGCGGAGCACAAGTCGCACCTCGGACCGTCGCACTCGGTCTACTTCCTGCAGAAGTATGTCGAAAAGGGCGGGTACGACGTCCGCGTGACGCTCGTGAACGGCGAGCCCGTGACCGCGATCCGGCGGAAGAGCGAGCACTGGATCACGAATACGGCCCGGGGCGGCGTTCCCGAGGGGCTTTCCGTGACCGACGAAATGGCGTCCATCCTGCGACGGACGTATGAGGCGGTCGGGGGCGACATCCTCGCCGTGGATCTCTTCCTCGGGCCCGACGGATGGCTCGTCAACGAGATCAACGGGCAGCCGGAGTTCCGGAGTTCCATCACGACGACGGGCGTGGATCTGCCCGGCCTGATTCTGAAGCACGCGCAGTCCTGCCTGGAGGCGCAGCGGTGAACGCGCCCCTTCGCGCGCTCGTTTTCGGGGCGGGCGGCATGGCGGGCGGCGAGGTCCTCCGGCTGCTCGCGGGACACCCGTCGATCCGGGCCGAATGGGTCGTATCGCGCAGCCGTGCGGGGAGCCCGCTCTGGAACGTCCACCCGCATCTTCGGGCGTCGTTTCCCGATCTGGCCTTCATCTCTCCGGAAGAGGCGTCGGATCTCACGCCCGATGTCGTCTTTCTGGCGCTGCCGCACGGCGCGTCGTTCCCGTGGATTCGCCGCTTCCGGGACAGGGGCGTGAAGGTTGCGGATCTGTCGGCGGACGTCCGTCTCGCGGACATGAACGAATACGAGCGCTGGTACGGTGCGGCGCACCCGGATCCGGAGCTCGTATCGCAGCGTGTGTACGGACTTCCGGAACTGTACCGGGACGCGCTTGCCGGGACTGGCCTCGCGAGCGGCGTCGGCTGCAACGCGACGTGCGCGATCCTCGGCCTTTTCCCGCTGTCCCGCGCGGGGCTCGTCGAGGACGTGCGCATGGAGCTTCGCGTCGGTTCCTCCGAAGGCGGCTCCGAACCCTCGCAGGGGGGGCATCACCCCTACAGGACGAACGTGCTTCGCGTGATCGAACCCTTCCGGCACAGGCACCTCGCCGAAGTGATCCAGGAGACGGGGATTCCCGAGGAGCGCCTGCTCATGAGCGTGACGGCTGTTCCGTTTGTCCGGGGCGTCCAGATGTTCGCCCAGGTCACGCTGTCGAAAAAATGCAGGGAGAGCGAGATCTGGTCCGCGTACCGCAAGGCGTTCGAAGGGCAGCCCTTCCTTTCGCTCTGTCCGGCGCGCCCGGCGCATCTGCGCTTTCCGGATCCGCGCCTCGTGCTCGGGAGCAACCGCTGCATGGTCGGATTCGCGCTCGAAGGCGACGGACGAAGGCTCGTCCTGGTGTCCGCGATCGACAACCTGATGAAGGGGGCCGCGGGAAGCGCGGTCCAGTGCGCCAACATCATGCTGGGACTCGACGAGACGGAAGGCCTCGCGATGATCCCCGTATATCCTGCCTGAGGAGGATGATCGAAATGAATGCTGTACGCTTGAATGGCGACTCTCTGACGGGAGTCGTGAAGATCGGAGGGGCGCGCGGTAATTCGGTGACCTCCCTCGTGCGGGATATGGCGGAGCGGATTCGTTCCGGCGAGCGCTGGGTGCTCGTCCACGGGGCGAGCGGCTACATGGAGGACCTGTGCCGCGCGACGGAGATCGAACCCGTGTACGTCACGAGTCCGAGCGGCTACAGGAGCCGCTTCGTCGGCGAAAAGGAGATGGCGCTCTTCCTGGCCGCGTGCGGCAATTACTCGCTCAGGATCACGCAGGAGTTCGGCGAGTGCGGCCTGTGGGGACTGCCGCTCTACCCCGGGCCCGGAACGACGGCGGGGGCGTCGCGAAAGGACGTCCTTCGCTCGCAGGAGAACGGGCGCGTGCGCCTGCTTCGCGGAAACCGGAGCGGAACGATCGTCTCGTTCGACACGACGCCGATTTTGCGCGCATGGAACGCCGGGGCCGTTCCGCTGCTTCCGCCGCTTGCGGCCGACGAGGCCGGCCCGGATGCGCTCAACGTGGACGGCGACCGTATGGCGGCCGCCGCCGCAAGCGCTCTCGGCGCCGATGTCCTTGTGATCCTGAGCAATGTTCCCGGCCTGCTGCGGGACGGATCGGACCCCGATTCGGTCGTGGATCGCGCCGGTCTCGACGAATGGGACGTTCTCGAATCGTACGCGAAGGGCAACATGAAGCGAAAGCTGTTGGCCGCAAAGGAAGCGCTTCTCGGCGGCGTCCCGCGGTCGATCATCGCCGACAGCCGTGTGATGGATCCGCTCACGTCGGCGCTTTCGGGAAGGGGTACGGAACTGTGTCCCACGTCTATGGCGGCCGTGGTGTAACCGTCGCCTCCGGATCGGGATGCCGCATCCGGGGTACGGACGGGCGGGAGTATCTTGACTTTCTGGCGGCCCAGGGCGGCGCGCTCTTCGGGCATGCGCATCCGGACCTGGCTGCCGCCCTGCGCGAAGCGGCCGGAAATCCCTGGACCGTGGGGCTCGGGCTCGACAGTCCGGCGCGCGACGAATTTCTGGGATATCTGCGGACATTGCGTCCGGAGGGGAAGGCGTTTCTGTGCAACAGCGGGACGGAGGCGATCGAAGCCGCGCTGAAGCTCGCCACGTCGCTGCGTCCGGGACGCGGACGTATTCTTGCGGCGCGGCGCGCCTTTCACGGCCGCACGATGGGCGCGCTGGCGCTGACCTTCAACCCGCAGTACCGGAAGGCGTGGCAGCACCTGCTGCTTCCTGTGGAGCACATTGCGCCGGAAGACCTTGCCGGACGCGTGGACGGAGACGTCGCGGCCGTGTTCGTGGAACCGATCCAGGGGGAGGGGGGCGTCTACCCGATGCCCTCGTCCGTCGCAGTCGCGCTGAACGAAGCCTGTGCGGCGCACGGCGCCCTTCTCGTGGCCGACGAGGTCCAGAGCGGCTGGGGACGCTGCGGCGACATTCTCGCAAGCCGGATCGTCGGACTGAACCCCGATGTCGTCTGTCTCGCGAAGGGCCTTGCGGGCGGACTTCCGGCCGGGGCGGCCGTCTGGCGCGGCGACCTAGGCGATTTCCCGGCGAAGGGGCACGGAACGACGTACGGAGGCAATCCGCTCGTCGCGTCCGTGGGATGCGCCGCATGGAAGCTGCTTCATGGAAAGCTCTACCCGCGAAAGGCTTTCGAGCTTGGGCGCTTCTTCCGCGCCGCGCTTGCGGAGATTCGCTCCCCGCTGGTCCGCGACGTGCGCGGGATGGGGTTGCTCATCGGCGTCGAGGTGAGCGTCAAGTCGCCCGATGTGGTCCGAAAGCTCCAGGAATACGGCGTTCTCGCGCTTCCGGCGGGGCCTTCGGTCGTCCGTTTTCTGCCTCCGTTCGTCGCGGAGGAGGCGGACTGTCTGGCCGCCCGTGACGCGCTCGCCGCGGCGCTGGACGAGTGCAGTGAGTCCTGAGGCCGGACTGCTCCGTTCCCTTGTCGGGATTCCGAGCCCGAGCCGTTGCGAGGAAACGGCCTGTTCCTTTCTGGAACAGGCCCTTCCGTCCTTCGGGTGGGAGCGCGTCGTTCGCGACGATGTGGGGAACGTCGTCGCCGAACGGGGGAGCGGGGAGAGGGAGCTGCTCTTTCTCTGTCATATCGATACGGTTCCCGGGGGGCCGGACGTCCGGCTCGACGGAGACATCCTCTGGGGGCGAGGGGCGGTGGATGCGAAGGGGCCGTTGTGCGCGGCGGCGGTCGCCGGAGGGCGGGGCGCGGTCCCGAAGGGGTGGAGGCTGACGCTCGCCGCCGCCGTGGGCGAAGAGGACGACTCGCGCGGAGCGCGCTTTCTGATCGGTAAGCGCCGACCATCCGCCTGCATCGTCGGAGAACCGTCCGGAACGGAAGGCGTCACGCTCGGCTATCGCGGCATGGCCCGGGTGTCGTTCACTGCCGCGGACTCCGGGGCGCACCGGAGCGGCGACGCCGGACCGCAGACGTCCTGTCTGCTGGCGGCGTCGGATCTGATCGCGGCCGTGAGGGACATGGACGATCCCGGGCGTCCGGTCATCGAACGCCCGTCAATCGCGGTCTGCCTGCTGGAGGGCTCGGAGAACGGAGAGAGGTCGGCCCGCATCGATCTGGACGTTCGCATCCCCCTGGCGAAGATCGCCGATCCGCTCGGTTCGCTCGCGGAGATAGCGGCCCGGCGCGGCGTTCGAGGCGACGTGTTATCGCGGATGGAGGCCGTCCTGGTCGAAAAGGGCGATCCGCTCGTCCGTGCGTTCCGCGCAGCAATCCGGTCCTTCGGCGACAAACCGCGTCTGCTCGCGAAGGGAGGAACCGCGGACTTCAATCTGGCCGCCGCATGGGGGTGTCCGATGGTCGCGTACGGCCCTGGCGACAGCCGGCTGGATCATACGTCGGAAGAGCGGATCGATCTTCGGGAATACGCGAAGGCCGTGAATATCCTGGGAAAGGCGCTCGAAGAGTTTTTCGGCGCGGCGGAGGGAAACGCAGCGGCTATTTGAAAAGGGAAATCTGATCGTTCGCGGCTGCCGACGGACGCGAGGATGACATCTCGAGCCCGGCCTGGATGATCGAGATGTTTTTGTCGATCTTGGCCAGCATTTCGTACACCTGGGAACGAAGCAGATAGGAGCGTGCTACGGGAGTTCCCGTCTCTTTCGCTTTTTCGATCGCCGTCGTGAGGATATGGAGCGCCCTCTCAACTTCGGGGCGCGATCCCAAAGGGCCTCCGATGGCGGCGAGGATCCGCTCGGCCTCGAGAAAAAGCGCCTCCGGCGTTTCCGCGGAAACGCCGGCTTCCGGCGACACGAACGATTCCACGACCTTCAGCGCTTCGGAAAGAAGCCGGACGAGGCCTGAAGGCAGGACGTGTTCCCGCCC
>CALMZW010000212.1 GCA_937870605.1 uncultured Synergistaceae bacterium | reverse complement strand
CGTTGAATCCGTGGAGGCCCCGCAACAGCGTCAGCGTTCGCGCGATGCGTTCCATCGTTTCGTCCGGGGAGCCGAGGACGCCCGAACTCAGGAACAAACCTTCGATATAATTCCTCCGGTAGAATTCCATCGTGAGATTCGCGATCTCTTCCGGGGAAAAGACCGCCCTCGGGACGTCGTTGCTTCTCCGGTTGACGCAGTAGGCGCAGTCGTAGGCGCACACGTTTGTCATGAGGATCTTGAGCAGGGAGACGCATCTCCCGTCCTCGGTCCACGTGTGACAGATTCCGCCCGGCGCGGCGTTCCCCGTCCCCGACGTGTTTTGTCGCTTGCTGCCGGAGGAGGAACAGGATGCGTCGTACTTCGCGGCGTCGGAGAGTACGGCGAGTTTGTCACACGTGTTCACGGATCGTCCCTCCCGAAAAAATGTTGACATAATGTTATCACATATTTTCGGGCAATGGGGATTATAATCTATGAGTCCATAGATGGAGTCGAGGAGAGCTGCCCGGGTGAAATCCCCTCAGAACGTCTTCAAACGCTTTTCGACGCGCGCGCCTGCGACGATTGCGATCGTCGGGGCGATTGCTACGCTGTTGCTCGTTGTGGTCGTCCTCTTTTTCCTCGACCGGAAATCGACGGAAAAGCAGCGCGTGCGTGTGAAAGAGTCCCTGGCGCGGCATGCTTCAGCGGTTCGGGAAGGGTTCGAGGGCCGCTTCCGGACGATTCTTTCCGCCCAGCGGCATCTGGTCGAAAACGTCATCCGGGATCGCGTTGCGGCGGGAACGCCCCCGGGGTCCCTCGACGACCTGCTTCTCGCGACCGTCCGTTCCAATCCGGATATCGCCGGATGCCTCTTTCTCGACGCGAAGGGCGGCGCGGCGGAGGCGTTCGCACCCCTCCCGGGAGCGCCCGGCGCCCGGAAAACGGCGGAGACCGACGCGAGAGGACTCCTGACGACGCGGCATTCTCCGGGACAGGTCTTCCCGGTCACCGGACAGATCGATCCGACGTCCGTTCGGCGATACGTCACGATTCTCGATCCGCTGGTTCTCGACGGAACGATCGCCGGAGTTCTCGCCGTCGCAGCGGATCTCGAGCACATTGCCGGCGATTGCGTCGCACCGCTCCGCGCCGGAGCGGGTGATCGCGTGACGCTCATCGACGGCGCGGGGATGGTGCTGTACGATCGCGAGCCCTCGCCGGCGGGTCGAATGCTCCTTCGCACCACGGAGAACCGGCGTCCGGAGATCGGCGCGTTGCACCCGCGCTTCAGGGGCGAAAATTCGGGGACGGACGTGATCCCTCTTCGCGAGGACGGAAAGATGACGCATCGTCTGGTCGCGTGGACCGGCGTCCGTCTCGTCGACCGGACGCTCTTTCTTTTCCTGTCAACGACGGATTCCCGGATTGATGAGGAACTACGCGAGTTGCGAAACGGCCGAACCCTTCTGGGAATCCTCACCTGCCTTTTCCTGTGCGTCCTGGCGGCGCTTTTCTTTCGCATCCGATCCCTGCGCGACCTGAAGGAACGCAAGGGGGAACTCGAGCAGATCGCGACGGATCAGGATACGCTGCTCGAAATATTCAAGTTTTTCGGCGAATGCGTGACCGTCAACGACCTGTCTCTCGTCCTCAACGGATCGCTTGCGTCCATCCTGAAATTCCGCAATTTCGTCATCGGTCTCCGGACCTCCCGTCGCGGAGACGATACGGTTGTCATCGATTCGCTCGGCGACGTCGAGGCGAGTCGCCAGGCGGATTTCATCTCGACCGGGCAGGGAATCATCGGACACGTCATGCGGACGGGGCGCGCGTATAACGCCGGAGATCTCTCCAGGGATCCCCACTTTATTCCGCACAACAAGGACGCCCGTTCCCTTCTGGTGGTTCCGGTGATCTACAAACAGTTCCAATGGGGAGTCATCGGCATCGAAGGACACGCCCTCAACGCCTTCGGAGAGCGCGAGACGCGGATCCTCGGCATTGTGGCCTCCTATATCGCGCTTCACATGGAGGAGATGGAGGCGCGCCGGGAACTGGACATTCGGGCGGGGCAATTCCGCTTTCTGAACCAGTTCGTTCATAACATGGCCCGGGAACGCAACAACAACGCTCTGTGCGGCCAGGTGACCGGCGTCCTGGCCCGGGAGCTCGGGTTCCCGTGGGTCGGCTTCTATTCCGCGTCCCAGGAGGATGGCCGCCTGCGGCTCGAACTCGCGGAATCGCACGCCTCGGCCGAAGAGGGAGCCGCCGGAATAACGGATTGCCGCGAACTCGCGGAGCGTGCGGCCGCTGTCCGAGCCCCGCGAAGGGAGAGCTACTCGTCGGGGATCGTCTACATGATCGCGATTCCGCTGCAATTCGGCGATTCCGTCTTCGGAATCCTGTGCGCGGTGAACGCGCGCGGATTCTCCGAAACGGAAGTCGATCTGTTCGAAATGACGGCGGAGCACATGAGCACCTTCCAGGCGCTGAACAACCTGATCGAGAAGCGGCGTCAGGAGGCGATGACCGACCAGCTGACAGGGGTCTGGAACCGCCGGTACATCATGAGCCGGCTGGAGGAGGAGACGGGGCGTCCGATGACCCCGGAGCGTCCCGGCTGTGTGGCGATCGCCGATATGGGGAACTTCAAGGGGGTCAACGACCGCTACGGGCACCTCGTGGGCGACGAGGTTCTCCGGAAGACGGCGGCGTCCCTTCGCGATCGCCTGCGCGACGGGGACATGATCGGCCGGTACGGCGGCGACGAGTTTCTGTTCTATCTGTCGGAAACGGGACGGATCGAGGCGACGGAGACGATGGAGCGGCTGGCCGATATGGTTGCGTCCATCCGGATTCCCGGAGTCGTGACGCCGATCGTCCTCGACTGGGGGATGGCCTTTTGCCCCGGAGATGCGGATAATCTTCTCGATGCCGTCCGAATAGCGGATGAACGGATGTACGAGCGGAAAACCGAGAGAAAACGAAGAACGGGAGAGTGACGAAATGACGGAAATCGGACACTTCGGCAGCACGGGTGAAAATCTGGATCGGGCCATCGCGTTTTACAGAGACATCTTCGGGTTCGGAGCGGGGGCGGTCGTCGAGCGCCCGGGCGAATACGCGGAGCGTCTGACGGGCGTGTCGGGGGCGAGGCTTGCGATCGTTTCGCTCCGAACGCCCGGAGCGACCGTCTTCCTCGAACTCGTGGAGTACCGCGGCGGAAAGGGCGAACGGCTCGAAACGCGCCCCTGCGACGCCGGAACGGCGCACCTCTGCCTCATGACGGACAGCTTCGACGCGACGATGGACGCGCTGAAGAAAGCGCAGGCGCGTTTCCTTGGGGACGTCTGCCTGATTCCCGCGGGGCCGCGCGCGGGAAAGCGCGTGGTCTATCTCCGCGATCCCGAAGGGATCGTCCTGGAGCTTGTGGAGGCGTAGAATACTCCCGCGAAACGGAGACGGAACGAAGGATAAAAACGGCCTCGTACGGAAATCCCGCGCGACGCCGTTTTTTTTGCGCCTCTCTTTTTTTACGACTCGGACTGCGTATGCGTGTCCCGATCCTCCAGAAGGCAACGAACGAGCGTCGTCTCACGCGCTTTTTTCACGAAGGCGATCTTTTCGGCCGTCCAGTCGCCGAGTCCGCTTCCGGTCTTTGCGCCCAGGTCGCCACGGGCGACGGCGTCCGACAGCTCGCGGGGAGGCGTGACGCTTCCCGACAGATCCGGAAAAAGATACCGGGAGATCGACAGAAAGACGTCGAGCCCGCCAAGGTCCGCCGTCTCGAACGGCCCCGTGTTGCGGAGACG
>CALMZW010000211.1 GCA_937870605.1 uncultured Synergistaceae bacterium | reverse complement strand
TTGAGAAGTCCATCGGGTCCGCCTGGATCGGGATTCCGATGGAAGCAAGCGCGTCTGCGACTTTGACCGCGAGTTCCGCCGTCGTGGGAGCGACCTGCGCCGTGGGCGTGAGCAGCTTCATGGGCGCGAGGGGCTTTCCCTCCGGCGAGACGAGCGTTCCCGCGGCGTTCCACGTCCATCCTGCGTCTTTGAGGCGTTTCCGCGCCGCGTCGGAAGAATACGCGTAGAGCGTGACGTCCGGTTCGAAGTAGGGGGACGCCGGGGGAAGGAAGGTCGTCAATGGTTCGGCGTAGCCGCCGAAGAGGTCGCGGATGAGCGTGTCTCGCGGGATGACCTCGCATGCGGCCTGCCGGAGCGCGACGTTGTTCCACGGAAACGTCCGCACGTTGAAGCCGAGGAAGAAGCCGTGGAAGCCCTGCGCCAGCGAGAGTTCGACGGACGGGTTCGCAGTCAGCCGGTCGATGTCCGTCGGGCGCGCGAGGTCGCTCAGGATGTCGACGGTCCCCTTTTCGAGCGCCAGGATCTGCGCGTCCTGGTCGCGGATCACGGTCATGTAGAGTTCCCGGATCTTCGGTCCGCCTTCGGGCAGGGGAACGGCCTTCGCGACGTCGGCCGCGGCGGACGGGATTGCGGGCTGGAGGATCGCGAGGCAGAATATCGCAAGAAGCGCCTTCCGGAAAAGCGACATAGATTTTCCCCCTTCGAAACAGTTCATTTCATTATAGCGGTTCGAACGAACGTCATGGGTCCGCAGTTTGAACGGTTTCCCGGGTGCGAAAAGGCCGTATTCTCATAGCATGGACCGAACAAACGAAATGCCCCTCGTCGGATTGGGATAAGGGGCTTTCGTGTTGCCGCCGGTCGGCGCGGGACGTATGGAGAGATGCGCGTTATAAGCGCTGAAGCTCTTTTTCTAACGCTCTGGTCAGAACGCCCGAGAAATTGATTCCTGCGCGATCGGCCTGATACGCCAGCTTTGCGGGTATGGTCAGATTTTTTCTGACGGTCTTTTCACGAAGCGGAACCATCCACGCCTCTACAAGCACCACCGCTTCGTCGGCGTCGACCTTCACGGACCGAAAGTCCGATGGGGCGGGGATGGGGTCGTTGTCGTCCTCCATGCAGGAGAGATGTCCTCTCAGCGCGTCCTGCGCCATGAGGATGGCCTCGTCCTGATCGTTGCCGCAGGTGTTGCATCCGGGAAGGTCGGGGAAGGAGACCGCCACGCCGTTATCGTCGTACGTGAACACGGCGGGGAATACGTATCTATCCGGTTTCTTTCTCATTTTCGGTCATCTCCTTTCTTCAAGAGGTGGAGCTATATGAGCCCCGCCTGTTTCAGTGCACTATTGAACGTTTTGGGGTGGATGTTTTTTCGGGGGTGCGGTATCGTAACCTTTCCCGGTTTCGTGGGATGTTTGAAGTGATGATGGCTGCCCTCTATCTTCGTCAAGCACCAGCCGTCGTCTTTGATCCGCTTGATCAACTCCTTCGATGTCGGCATTGTTCACCCCCCGCCTTCTGGTTGCTATTGTATCATGCGCATAATATGCGCGCAGGGTCAGCACTAACACCGAACGGCCCGATAAAGAACCAGGATCTCCGACTGCGATGATCGCGAAGGCAACGCCGGCGGTCATGCCGGAAGGAACCGGGCGCCCGTTGTTTGTGTTATATTCCGGGAAGTGCAACGTTCGTTTTCGATTCTCTTCGGAAGGGTGAGCGATATGGATGCGAGACAATTCGAGGATGCCCTGAACCGCCTTTCGGAAATGCTCTGCGAATACGACCGGATGGAAACACTTCCTCCACTGTTGCAGGAAGCGGTGAAGGAGTCGCTGCTTCAGCGTTTCGAATACACGCAGGAGATGGCGTGGAAGACCGCAAAACGATACCTGACGGAGATTGAAGGGTTCGACGGAATGATCGGGCCGAAGACGGTCCTGCGGATTTGCGGAGAACTCGGACTTCTGGATCCCGAGGTGTGGTTTCTGTATATCGAGGCGCGTCAGAGCATTGCGCACGATTATTCGGGGGCGAAAGCCGCGGCGGTGCTCGAAGATCTTGGAGATTTCCGGAATGAAGCCGCGAGATTTCTGGCCGTCTTGCAGGACAGGATACGAACGGGGAGCGGAGAATGAAAACCGAAACGAACGATCGACTCGACCTTCGCGGCGAGCACCTGCGGATCGTGATGTCCATTCTTTCGGACGTCATTCCCGGTGTGGAGGTTCGTGCGTTCGGCAGCCGTGTGCTGGGAACTGCAAAGCGGTCTTCCGATCTCGATCTCGTGGTGGCGGGGGCGTCGCGACTCGACTGGAAAACGATGGCCCGCCTCAAGGCCGCCTTTGAGCAAAACTATCTTCCGTATCGGGTGGATCTTCTCGACTGGCATGCCCTCCCCCAGCATTTCAGGCCGACGATCGCGCGGCGGTACGAAGTGATTCAGGAGGCGACGTCTCAGGAATAAAGATGCAATAGCCTTTGCGGAACCGTCCGTACGACGAATGCTTCGGACGGAAACGGCTGCGCTGAGCGACTGCGGCGCAAATTCCTCTTGAAACGGACGGCGGTCACTATTCGGCGAAGAGGAAAAAGAGAAAGATCAGAGGGAAAAATCAAATATTGCAAAAATGCGCGAAGAGAGTATAAAATGAAACATCATTCTTTGCAGAGGTGATCCTATGTTCTCCCTGCGTCGCCGCATTGGTGCTCTTTTCGTCATGTTATCTCTGTTCTCCCTTTTGGTGTTTTCTCCTTCCGCATTTGCCCTGAGTTGGAATACCCACGTCATTGAAGCGCAGCCGAACCCCTGCTGGACGACGCTTGCCGTCGGAGAGTGGGGGACGGCGGTGCTGTACGCCGATGGCGTCTCGACGGGGCTGCGGCTTGCGTGGGGTGGTCCGGACGCGTGGGAGTACGAGTCGCTTGCTCCGGCCGGAGCGTCAGGTTCGTGGGTGCGGTGCTGCACGCTGGAAAGCGGGGATCTATTGGCTGCATGGTATCACACGCCGCTGGGACACTCGCTGATGACCGCCGTCGGACGACCGGGCGAAGAGTGGAACGTTGCTTCGAGGGAATTTCTCGGGGTTCTTCCCGATAAACGGGAGATGGGGTTGAGTCTTAAGGTAGGCCCTTTCGGCTATCCGTGGGTCGCGTGTGTCATGTGCAGTTCGACGACGAAAAAAGGGGCATTGAAACTCGTTTTTCCGACGGTGTCTTCCCCGGATGTCTCTATGGATCTTGGTACGGATCCCTCAATGAGGGCTGTAGGCGCCTCGTGCGATATTGTGATCGGGGACGATGGGACAGGACATCTTGCGTATTTTCGAGAAAGTCCCGTCGTGATTCGATATCGGATGTGGTCTCCCGGCCAAGCGGTGCAGAGAAAAGACGACGCCACCATGGGAAGTGAGGCGACGGAAGGAGTGTCTTTGCTTCTCTCTGATGGAGGAGCCGTAACCGCGTTCTTCCGAAACAATCTTGGAAACCTCTGTTGCAAGGTCTTTTCCAATGATTTGTGGAGCGCCTCGATCGTTCTCGACGCCGGGGCGAAAACGGGCGGCTTTGCGACGAGTCTACGCGATTCGCACGGGAAAACGTTCGTCTTCTATTCCGGCGGGGGGGAAGGCGGCGTGCGTCTCCTCACCGACCGGACCGGAGAGTGGAAGATCCACGTCGTCGATCCCGTTTCTATCCTCGGAAGCCGCTGCGCGGCGACGCTTTCGGGCGATGCGGTTCTGGTCTCGTATTGGGACGCGTTTTCAAAGGCCGTGAAACTCCTACGCGTCGAAAATACGCCGCCGTCGATTCCGTCCGGTCCCGGTCCCGCCGACGGGAGCGAACTCGTTGCCGCACCCGGACTTCTTTCGTGGAATCCGTGCAGCGATGACGAGAACGACGGTGTGACGTACTCCGTCTATGCTTCGGATAAACGATGGAAAGTCGATGCGCTGGAGGAAGACGCGCTGGTTCTTTCGGGCGAGGCGACCCTTTCCGCGGACGTTCCCGAAGCGTTGAGGGCGTCCTCCCCGGTTTATTGGCGCGTTGTTGCGACCGACTCCTATGGTTCTTCCCGAGAGGGAGCGCCCTGGAGCTATG
>CALMZW010000210.1 GCA_937870605.1 uncultured Synergistaceae bacterium | reverse complement strand
CTGCCTGATGAGAAGGACCCAGACGGGGGAATCCTCGAAGGCCTGCCGGAGAGTCTCGCAGTCAGCGGGCCGGTGCTTCAGATTCAGACGCCCGGCGACGTCCGGAGCGCCGGAGAGAATCTCGCGAGCCATGACCCAGGGGAGGAGCACTTCGTCCGGACGGAGAGATGGAACCGGGGTGATTACGGCGCGTCCGCTCGACGAGAAGCGTCGCCCCATCATATCTTTGCGAAGGACGCCTTCCTTTCCGAAAAGAAGACTCGAAAGAAGCTCCCTGTATCGCTTCAGATCATTCTTGAGTTTTTCCCTCGCTCCTTCGGAGACGGACTCTCCGTTTTCAAGCTTCGTGTCACAAAAGGCGAGAGAATCGGTGAGACGACGCAAGGCGGAAAAGCCCTCGTTTCCCAGCTGTTCGCGGATGGATGGAACGACGCACAGGGCGCCGTCGGCCCTGAAGGGAAGGGGGATGTCCGCTCCCCCAAGCGCCGTGCGGGCGACCTCGCCGGGAGTCCTTGAAGACGGGAGTTGTCGGCATACGAGCCGAACACCCGGTCCGCTCTTTTCATCGGCAGGAATGCGAAGAGCCCACGCGGCGCATTCGCGTTCCGCCGTCGCATCGATTCCCGGATCGTCCGGGCGGGAGATCGAGAGCGATTCTCCGCGTTCATCGCGAGTCGTCGAAACGGACATCCCGAGACACCTCAGGACATCCGGAACAAAGGTCCGCAAGGATTCCGTCCCGGAGGAAGATACGGATTCTTCTTTCCCCGAACGGCTTTTCCGCAAACCGAACAACAGTTTCTCGCCGAGAGGGAGAGCCCCGCTGTTCACCGGATATCCCGCTACAGACCAGTGTTCCATCTCGCCCATTCGTTGAGCCGTTCTCGCGCCGCCGCGCTCCGGGAGGCCGGACAATGGGGAATCCGGTCCGTACGCTCCGCGCGCCTGGAGTTTTCGCAGGGCGTGGTGGTGCAACCGCGCGAAGTACTGCGGGCCGACAAAGGCGCGAACCGAACGCCCGTCAGCGAGACGAACCTCGAAAAGTCCCGAGTTGTCGCTTCCCATCTCCTTCAACAGTGGGAAAAGCCCTTCGAACTCTTCCGACGTCAGGAGCCTGTTTGAAGGAACCTTGAACGACCCCGGCGACTTCGTCCTCGTGAGCAGGAGTCCATGCACCATCTCGAGGACTTGTCCGAGGTTCTTTCTGCCGATCACCGAACACGGTGAAATCATCAGATCGACGGGAACTTCCTTTCCATCGATGATTGCGACGGGAGCCTCCCGGTCCTCGAGAATCCGGGTGATGACGCCCTTGTTTCCGTGGCGTCCGGTCATCTTGTCCCCGAATCCCAGAGGAAGGTCCGCGACGAAATGAAGCGTCAGCTTGAGATCGATCGGAAGATAGCGTCCAGAGTCTTCGCCCTTCGGGCGTCCGAGCGTCATTCCCGCTTCGATATCCGCGAGCTTTCCCTCGAGAAAAAATGGGTACACGCCGCAGTCCAGATCCTTGAATCCCCGTTCCGTTTGTCGTGCGAGCGGCGCAAGGGAGGGAAGAGGAGTCGAAAAACCGTATATTTTCCCCCTCACGCCGGAAAAACGATCGGCGAGAATTCGCCGGACGGATGCCTCGTCAGGGACATGCCCGCCGGAGAGAGGAATGCATATTTCCCGGAATATCTTCCGCAGCCTGAAACAATACTCGGGAATCCGAAACGCCTCAGCGGCCGATGAGCGGACCACAAGGCCGTCTTCATACGTAAAGCCTTCGTACGGCATGATTGCAACCATCAGGTTTCTGCCGAGGTACGGGGAAAAACGCCATGCTTCGTCGTGATGGTTTCCATCGACAAGAGCGGGGATCTCCTGCATCACATTACCCTCGAGCGCACCGGGGACACGCGGCGGCTCCGGCGCGGCGATGCCGGTCTCCGCCTGTTTCAGATTCTTCCCTCCCATCAAAAGGCGGGGGCCGTCCGTGTGGTTCGGATACGGAATCATCCCGCATGCGATCGAAAGCGTCTGTCGCCCCCGGTCGATCGAAAGCGAGTCGCTGTTCCATGCGGCATCCGCGGCGAGATGGAGCGAGAGCCCGATGCGTTTCGACTCCGGCGTCTGAAACGGACAGATGCGGCGCCGATGGGTTTCGTGCGGACGCCGAAAAGTTTCGCCTCCGTGTTCTCCTCTCCAGTTGATTTCGATCTTCCGCTCGCATTCGATCGCCAGAAGCGGGTTTGAATCATCGCCAAGAGCTTCGGCATACAGCCGTCCCCTGGCGCGGGAATCGGTCCACGGGGCATTCAGACCTGCCTCAAGACGAATAATCTGATCCATTTGGATCGGTTCGGACGCCTCCCGGTTCACCGAATCCGCAAAATGCTTCCAGCATTTCCTGCAAAAGAGCCACCAGGAAGAGACGACGTGCGAATCGCTTGCGTCAAATGCGAGCCCCGGCTTGTCTTCCGGGGCGTCCGTTGTCCCGCTCCCAGGGCGGACGAGAAGGAGGGGAGTCCTGTAGGCACGTCCATCCGGCAGACTGAAGAGATTTCGTTCGTCACCTTCAGGAGCGTCCGATTCAGGAAGCGGGACGGGAAGAATCCATCGTAGAGTCCACGAATGCATTCCTTCACCGGAGTCCCCCATGAGCGGAAGCTCCGGAATCCGGTCATCCGTCATCCTGATATCGAGGACGCTGGAACACATTTCAGCGCCCCCCGACGGCGAACGAAGCGCAGAAGCCGTTTCAACCGTGAAAGACACGCCGCAGAGTCGTTCCATCCTGTCGAGAAACGGACGGATGCGATTGTCAATGAATGATTGAGCCATCATTTTCTTCCGTTCGGAGCTTGCCCGATGAGGACGCGACATCAACTTTCACCGTAAGATTGCCTAATAAAATATGAGAAACCTTGTCGTATTCATTCTGGATGTCTTTCCGGATGTCTTTCAGTTTGTCGTCCCGAAGCGACTGAAACTCCTTCCTGGAATCCCCTCCTGTTTCTTGCGGGAAGATCGTCATCACGACGCTGTTTTCTGTGTCGCCCGGAACGGGGAGCACTGTGCTCACGAGGCGGTGCTTGTCGAAGTGAAGAAACTGTTCCCATTTGAACGCGACCCGGTTCGCGAGCGAAAGGGCATGGAAGAGTTTCGGCGAATGATTCTCCATCAGTCGCATGCCGCCCGCCGTCTTTTTGAGAGCGTCAAGAGCCTCAAACACCTTCGGGTAAATTCCTTTGATTGTCTCTCCGAAGGCATCAAGAGATTCTTTTTCATTTTCGGAGTTATTCCCGAAGAGTCGTTCTCCGGTTTGTGTGACTTCAAGACAGGTTTTCTCGAGAGAATCCGGAAGAGTTCCCTTCAGTCCGGCAAGACGGTTTCCAAGATGCCGCGCCTCAAGAAGCGTGCGCCGCTTCCGCGCGTCGAAATACACGGCATCGACGGTTCGGTCCACTTGAACGTCGCAACCGTCGATTATCCGCAACAATGCGGCCGCAATCAAGACTTTATTCACTGATAGATTGTATATATATTCTGAGGCGCAAGTTTTCTCCAGAGGGCTCAATGTCGTTTCAAAGCTCTCTTCGTACAGGAAGCGACCGACGCTTTGGATCGCTCTATTTGGCTGGGCCACGCCATCATTCTCCAGCTTTGTATAGCCTCTGTGATACGAGCATACCAACGGGACGAGCTTCTTGAGAAAACCGACATCAAGAGCGGCTTCCTCCGACCCTTTGGAATCGAAAAGGTCGTCCGCGAATTCGAGGATCATGTCGCGGGAAAGGATGTGATGCACTTCTCGAACCGCAGAGGGGAAGAGTCCGAGCGGGAAGGCACCCGACCCGTCTTTTCGGACCGGGAAACTCACCGCCGTATGTCCGATATCGTGAAGGTAGATGCACGCAATGAAAAGCGCCAATACTTTCGGTTCAAACATGCCAAGTTTCTCCAGAGTATCCGGGACGCAGCGGAAAAGATTCCCCGCGACCTCCATGAGGCGCTTGGAATGTCTTCGGCTGTGTTCGACGGTTTCCGGTATCTGGTCGCCGAGCCACAGCTCCGACCAGTTGCCGGCGATTCGCTTCTGAAGATACTCGGCATAGCGGCGACCTTCGCTCCCGCAATCGCGCAGCTTTCCAAGAAGAAAACGGCCGTGTCCGCCTTCGTACTCGCGTTTCTTTCCGTGGCGCTCGAGAAGCGTTTTCGTGAGACCGCCGAAAGAAGGCTTCCTCTCATCGGTCAGAAGGCTGTGCATCCATGGCGGAAGGGATCCCGCGCATTTTTCGAGAAATCCTTCAACCTCCGGTCCTCCTGCATGCAGCGCCTTGAGGACATTCATCTCCTCGTCGAGTTCGGAAATTGCGTAGGAAACCGGCAAGGCTGCCAGCTCGACAGACCGGGAATCCTCGGCTTCAAACGAGTAAATGGCGGGAAGCTCGTGAAGTTGCGCGTAGAGAACCGAATACGCGGCGAGTCCTTTATAGCCCCCCGAAGTGTTGATGATCACCTCTTCGTCATTCTTTCGCGCCTCTTCGAGATAAAAATCGAACCTCTCGAACAGTTCCGAGACGCTCTTCAGGAATGACTGGCGATCGTTCACCTTGATAGCGAGTTCCTCGATCTCGATTGGATTTTTCTCTGCAAGAGAGGATCGGAAGAAGTTGTTTGTTCTCTCCGGACCGAGAAGAAGCTGAAGATAGAGTCCGGCGAGTTCCGCCGTTTTTCTGGACATCAAGGCTTCCGAATGGAAAAAGACGAAACGCAACGAGAGGGGGTGAGAGAAAGCATCTTTGTCTTCAAGATCCGCCAGCCATCGGACAGTGCTCTGCAACTCTGCCGTCGGATACCGCTTCGCCCTGACGTGACCGCTCGAATCCTCTGGGACGCCGCGATAGATGAGCTCCCAGGACGCTTTCGAACGTGGATTCAGATACCCCGATAAGAAGGGATATGCCTGCGTATCAACGTTTTCCCGTTGGAAAAGAGCCGCCGATTCAGGCTTGGACAACGTTTCAGTCGCCTCTTTCGTTTTTGTGTCATTCCTGTCCAGGTTTCCACCAAGTGACGTTCCGACTGGACACAGCATGCACACCTTTCTCGTCCCCGACACACAACCGCCCCCTTCACATCTCGTTCCTTCACCGAATGAATCATTAAATAGAAGGCATACTCTTGATCCAAGTATACCCCTTTGTGAGAAAAGGGACACCGACATAACCTGTCGTCTGAAAAGCGTACTCTTTGTACGGAAAGGAGTGAGGCTCATGGGGAAGCCCATGTGCAAGCAGGATTCATGGATGTATACCGCGTCGACGAGGCGCGCCCGCCTGAAGGTCAAGCGCGCGGCCTCGAAGGGGCATCGTCGCAATGCCGGGGAAATCATTAGGGAATATCGGCGCGAAAGTCAGTAACGCGCGCCGGACAGGAAAGCGTCCGAGCGGAATGAGGTGATATGGCGCAACAATCTCAGAAAGGAGGCGTTACGAATGACGATGAATCAGTTCGTCCGAACAGCGCTTGAAGAGGCTGGGATTCCGGTCATCGATGAGGCTGGGCTTTCTCCGAAAGCCCCCTCGTTTGCTCCGATTCCCGCGCTTCACCCGCTCGTGCGGGATGCTCTGTCGCGGGAATACCCCGGCGGACTGTATTCGCATCAGAGCGCGGCGATAGAAGCCGGGCTCAACGGCCGGAACGTGTGCATCTCGACCGGAACGGCGTCGGGAAAGACGCTGGTCTTCACGTCTCTTGCGACGTCGATGCTCCTCCGAAACCGTCAATCGACGGTCGTCGCCCTGTATCCGATGCGGGCGCTTCTGAACGACCAGGCGATAAAATGGCGTTCCGCCGTCGACGGCACGGGGATCGACGTCCAGATCATCGACGGAAGCGTTCCGGTGCGGGAGCGGAAGAATCGCCTTCAAAAGGCGCGAATCCTCCTCATGACCCCCGACGTGTTCCATGCCTGGCTTCTTCCCGCTGCGGGCGAGCCGGAAGCCGGCGCCTTTCTCCGCAACGCGGGAATGGTCATCCTCGATGAAGCTCATATCTACGACGGCGTTTTCGGCACCAACATGGCCTATCTCGTCCGCAGATTCCGGGCGCTCGCCGGGGAAAAGCAGATAATCGCCGGCACGGCGACCATCGAAGCGCCGGAAAGCTTCCTCAGGCAGCTCACGGGACTCCCGTTCGACGTGATTGGCCCGGAGGATGACGGGGCCATAGCCTACGGGAAGACAATCCTCCTCTGCCCGGGGGCGTCGAGAAGCGCCGCGGTGCGTGAGTTTCTGAGGCGGATCGCGAGCGGCGACGAATCCGGCGACACCGGACGATTCATCGTATTCACCGATTCCAGAAAGAGGGTCGAGGAACTTGTTTCCGAAGCCCGAACGCCGTTTCATCCCGTCGACTCGGCCGAAGCCTTAGAGAACTGTCCCGGTGAAGAAGAACCCGGTGAAGAAGAACCCGGAGACGGAGAGACCGAAGACTCGGCGAACGGCGCCGAACGTATCGAACAACCGGGCGTTCTGCCCTACAGATCCGGCTACGAAGACGAGTGCCGTTCCGAAATCCAGCAGGCCTTGATGCAGGGACGCCTGAGGGGCGTCGTGTCGACGAGCGCGTTGGAACTCGGAATCGACATCGGAGACATCGCTCTCGTCGTCATGATCGGGGCTCCCTCGTCGGCCCAGTCCTTCCTTCAGAGGGCCGGAAGAGCCGGGCGACACTGCCACGGGCTCATCGTCGTAATCGATACGGACGACCGGGTTGCGCGGATAGGGCTCCGGCAATACCTCGACCGTCCCCTGTCGCCGAACTGGCTCTACCTGGACAATGAATTCATCCGGTACGCAAACGTCCTGTGCGCGGCCGAAGAAAGCAAGAATCCGGCGACGGACGCGTATTCCAACGCGCCGTTCTCTGATCTCAACGAGGCGTTCCGCGACCTGCTCGAAAACGAGCGTCACCCGGTCTCGCCGATACCGCTGGACCTCTATCCCCTCAAACAGCAGGCTGCCGAAAGCCCGCACCACGCCTTTCCGCTGCGGACGTGCGTCGAAAAAAACTACCAGGTCGCGCTCGCGGGAGGGAACATGGGATCCCTCACCTATTCGCAGGTTCTTCGCGAAGGGTATCCCGGCGCGATCTATCGCTACCTCGCACAACCCTACCGCGTGAACCGGATCATGCACGGCGCCGGACAGATCAGCGTTCGCGCCACGCGAACCATCGCGCGAACGACGGCCAAAACCCAGAAAGCGGTATTCCCGTCGTTTCCCGATCCCTACGTCTTGCTGAAGTCCGATTCGGCCTTCGTCTGCGAAAGCAACATCCAGGTATCGGAGCGGGTCGTCGGTTTTCGGGAAACCATCGGGCGAAAACTGATCCGTGACGAAAACTACGGGACGGCCAGCAGCTATTCCCAAACGCCGCTGAATCGTTTCCTCCACACGACCGGCGTGACATTCTCCTTTCCGGAAGAGATCATGCGCGATCACGTCGGACGCTATGTGTGCGACGCCTTTTGCGCCATTTGTCAAATCAGGGAAGGAGACGTCGGTTGGGGAAGTTTCTTCGGCAATTCGTCTCCGCTCGGCGTGGGGCGCCCCGTCCGCGGCTTTTCGATCTACGATTCCGCTTTTGGATCCATGCGGCTCACCAAGCAGATTCCCTCGCGCCTGGAGGAAATCTTCGACGAAGCGGGACGGCTTGCCGAAAAGAATGACGCTCCGGCCATCGCACGGAGCATCCTCGAAATGAAAACAGAAATCCCGTTGCTTCACGAAGCCACGGGACAAAGCGAATACACCGAAGAATCTTCCGAAGGAAGCGACGAAAACGAATGGGTCCGCGTCGTGGCCCCGGGTGAACTCGCGTTGCTTCACGACGGCGTCACGCGTATCTATGAAGACGTCCGCGTGCTGTCGTTCGCATATACTCCCAAAGGAATCATATATACGCTGGAGCCGAAACGCGAGGGGGTTCGCTGGACGGTTCCGTGGAATATCGTCATCCCCTCTGCGGATACAAAGATGTTGCACTATAACGTCAACACCGGCGAAAGCAGGGAAACCTAGACATCGAATCACCGAATTTAATAATTGGAAATAGGACGAAAGCCTTCATTTCAATAGTACTGGAGGCGGAGTATAATTCAAAAGAAAATGTAAAGAAACGCCTGTGTGCGAATGAACACCTCGCACTCAGGCGTCGCAATAAACGAGAATCATTCAATGGAAGGTCAGGAAATCCAAATTTGAAAGGAGTGACCATGGTGCCGAGAAAAATCACGTGTGAAGCACCGAGTGCTCCAGGCGGAGAGAACGCTGTCATTCCGCTCGGGAGGCGGGAAAAGACCTATCGCGTCGAAGTGGTGACCCCGATGTTCGGCGGCG